>JAGNKX010000016.1 GCA_017999915.1 Spirochaetota bacterium | reverse complement strand
TCGATAATCTTATCAGCTTTCATAAAAGTCCTCCTCCTGACTGTTTTAAATGTGGTAATTTAATTTTCGTCAGTTAGAGGACTTTTTTATTGCATGAAAAATGTGCGAAAGATACTATACGTTATCATTAGATGAATGCCCCCTTTGTAGCCCCGGGTTTAAACCCGGGGCTACAAAGGGTAAAAAATAATTTTTTTCAATAATTTCATCCCCATTCGTTTACATGATATACATCTTATCAGGGCATATCATGAAAACGAAAACCTATTATTATAATCGACAACATATCGTTTTTTACGACAAAATACAGATTACCGCTGCTAACACATGATATGTTGCAACAATTGAAAATTCATTTTCAGAAATAAGCGGATGACCTCTGCATTATCCCAACGAGCCTCAACCCGGAGTAGACATTTGCCCCCCCCCTTTTTTTTATTATCGTAAATGACGACACACTTCATATCCTCTATCGCCCTGACCTGTTTTTCCGTAATCATAATTTGCTAAATTAACTGTATAAATATGGCGAATTATATAATAGCGGTCTATGTGTATTCATTATCGTGAAGACCGGCTGCCTGGGTCATGTCAGTAAAATGATGAGATTGATCAATGCCCAGCCATGAGCACTGGATGAGCGTAAATTATAAATGAATATCCTGTTTAACCGCTGCAATTCCGCGGGCGGCACACGTAAGGAGTTAATGATGAAGATCCCAGATTTTCGTTCCATCAAGTTGACCATACGCAATAAAATTCTGCTTGGATGTATTGGTGTGGCGTTGGTTTCCACCATTAGCCTGGCGCTGGTGGGCACTCTCAGCGCCAGCAGCACTATTAAACGAATGGCCGAAAACGATCTCAATCGTATGACGGACAGCATTCTGAACCTATGCAAGGCTAACTACGAACTGAACCAGAAAACGGTCAATCATAACATCTCTGTCGCCGACAGCTTTATCAGGGGAAAAACCGCGCTGAATCCCGCTAATCCCGTGGCTTACATCGCGGTCAACCAGATATCCGGAGAGAGCAGCGAGGTGCGTCTGCCTTCGATGGTCGTGGCCGGGGAGAATGTTTCCCGCAGCTTCGCGCTGGTTGATGGCATCACCAGAATGATCGGGGGAACCGTTACGATATTTCAGACGATGAAGAATCCTGACGGACTGCTCCGTGTTTCCACCAGCGTCAAGAAACAGGACGGAAACCGGGCCATTGGAACCTTCATCCCTTCTTCTTCCCCGGTATATGAGAAGGTAATACACGGCGAAACGTACCGCGGTTCCGCCTTTGTCGTCAATGATTGGTACATTACCGCCTATAAGCCTATCACGGAGCGGGACGGCACCGTTATAGGCGCCATCTATGTGGGAATAAAGCAATCAGAGATGGATATTCTCAAGGAAAAAATATTATCGATGAAGCTTGGCTCCAGAGGCGCGACCTACATCATCGACAACCATGATTCCTCGCGCGGTACCCTGGTAATCCATCCAACGCGCGAAGGGCAGAATATTTACAACGAAAAGGATGATGATGGCAATTACTACATTAAGGAAATTTGCGCAAAAAAGTCGGGTATAGGCGTTTTCCCCCTGGTCGACAAGAGAACGGATTCGGTGAACGACAAGTTTTTGTCATATCGAGCCTTCGATGACATGGGGTGGATCATCGTTTCCGAGGCGGATTACAGCGAGATTTATTTCCCCATCAGGGCGATGCGCTGGCTGATGATACTCACGAGCATTCTGTTCACCGCGTTAATTGTCATTATAAGCGTGTTTTTTTCGAATTCCCTTTCTATCGTCGTGCAGCGTATCGTGGGAAGGATCAAAAACCTGAAGGAAGGGGATTTCAGCGAGGATATCCCTCCCGAAGACATGAAGCGTGAAGATGAATTCGGCGAGATGGCGCGGATGTTCAACCTGCTTATAAAAAACACGCGGGAGCTTCTTCTGCAGATCCGGCAGACTACGGATGTCCTGACCCATTCGATACAGGATCTTAACGTATCGTCGAAGGAGATCTCGTCGACGTCAAGCCAGCAGGCGGCTTCAGTGAAGGAAATCGTGTCCACGATGGAGGATTCCGACAGCCTCTCCAAAGACGTCGCCGACCGCATCAACGAGGTGGCCAAAATCGCCAACCAGACCAAGGAGTTCGTCGAGCATGGTTACGCAATCATTAAGAACAACCTGGAAAAAATGGATGAAATCCAGAATACCAACTCCGACACTATCGCCGGCATCCGTTCTCTCGGCAGCCAGATTGAAAGCATCTGGGATGTCGTCAACATTATCAACGGAATCGCCGACCAGACGAAAATCATCGCCTTCAACGCCGAGCTTGAAGCGTCCGCGGCCGGCGAAGCCGGCCGCAATTTCCAGATCGTCGCCACGGAGGTCCGGCGACTCGCGGACAGCACCGTCGCCTCCACTTCGGAAATCAAGGCCCGCATAGACGATATCCAGCGCTCGTCCGACAAGCTCATTCTCGATTCCGAAAAGGGCACCGAGCGCATCCGCGAGGGATGGTCTCTGTCCGCGAAACTCAAGGAGGTCTTCAACGAAATCAAAAACTCGGCCGAGATATCCGCAACCTCGTCAGAGCGGATCGTCTCATCCGTGAGCCAGCAGGTGTCGGCTTTTGAGCAGATTCTTCTCACCCTCAAGCAGATATCCGAGGGTATCGATGACTTCACCAGCACGACCAAGGCAACCACCGGAGCCGCTGAATCCATAAGGGAAATAAGCGATACTCTCAGGGAAACCCTGTCTAAATACATACTATCGAAGGATGGGCTCGGTAATGGATAACTCGGAGCTGGTACGGCAACTCTCCGGGCGCTTGGCGGACAGTGACGCCGCGAACGCCCCGCTGGATGAATCGGAGCGTAAGTTTGTTGTTTTTCTTGTCGGGGAAAGGCCCTACGCCTTTCACGCAGAGCTGGTGCGGGAGATCGTCATTAACACGGATATCTATTTCATACCCTTCGTGCCGCCGTACATTGCCGGTCTCATCAATCGCTATGGGGAACCGTTCACCGTTTTTGACATAAAGCTGCTTCTTGAAAATGAGCGGCTGAAGGCGTCCAAAATGCTTATCATGAATCACCCTCAGGACAATGTCGCCTTTCTGATCAGCGACGTGGTGCGGGTGGTTGCAATTCCCGAAAACGGTATCCACGCAATGCCGTCATCTGAAGAAAAACGGACCTTCGAAGGCTATATTCCCTTTAACGGATCGGATATTTTCATCATCAACGTGCAGGATTTATATGACCGGCTCCAGAACGATCTCCAGAACATCTGACACCGCCCCGTCGCCGGTACTTCAGGTTGACTGTATCGTCGTTTCCTATCCCGGATGCTCCTTTCTGATAAACCGGGCGCAGATCGCGGGTAGTTACTACGATGGATACCGTGACGCGTCCAAGATCGGGAAAGGTCCGCTGCGGTTAATAGATATCGACAATCGCATCTTCCCCCTCATTAACTTCGACGATTTTATTGCCCGGTGCTTTCACATCCCCATAACGAAACAGGCGGAAATGATCATATTTGCCAGGGGGGATTCGCCGAACGCCCCGAAACTGCCCAGGATAAAAAAAAAGTCCACTGAAGAAGCCATTGACACAGGCACCATCGCCGTCCAGCTTTCTGGGAAAACCGGGCTGGCGCAGGTGCCATTGAAGGATTTGCGCCTTTTACCGTCGGGGCTGTTCCCGTATCTATCGAGCCGGGGGCTGCTGGGTGTCCGCTTCCCGGCGGACGGTTCTATTGAATACCTGATCGACATACAGACGGTGATCGCGACGAACATCGCGCGAACAACTAGAAAAGAGGTGTGCGATGAAAATCATGATTGTTGACGATTCTGTGCTCCTGCGGGGCATTATCAAGCAGATCCTTCTTGAGAACAGCGACGTGGAAACGGTGATCGAGGCGACAAACGGAAAGATCGCGATAGAAAAGAATATGATTGAAACCCCCGATCTTATAATCATGGACATCAACATGCCGGTCATGGACGGCATCAGCGCCACCCGCGAGATCATGCAGCAGCGGCCCGTTCCGGTGATGATTTTTTCAAGCAAGGTCGACGCCGCGAACAGCTTCACGGCGCTGAAATACGGGGCTGTCGATGTCATGAGCAAACCGAACATCGAACAGCTCAACAATCCGGAATTCTATAAGCGTTTCATAGAAAAGCTTTACACCCTCGCAACGGCCCTGCAGAAGATGCCCCGTGATACCGATTCCAAAAAAGAAGACGATATGGCTGTCATGAAGGGCTATGACATGATCGTCATGGGAGCGTCAACGGGCGGTCCCATGGCCATCGCCAGTATCATCAGGAGGCTTCCCGCCGGATTCCCCCGGGGGATTGTCATCGTCCAGCACCTGGAAACAGGCTTCGAGCAGAGTTTTGCCCAGTGGCTGAATTTGGAGACGCCTCTCACTGTCCGCCTGGCGGTAAATGACGATTACCCCGCGGCGGGGGAAGTGCTCATCGCTCCTGCATTGCGGCACCTGGTCTTCAAGGGCAGAAGGCTGTTCCTCGATGACGGCCCCAAGGTGCAAAACCAGAAGCCCAGCGCGGATATCCTTTTTACCTCGGCCGCTGTCCAGTTCAAGGAGCGTCTGATCGGGGTGCTACTCACCGGGATGGGAAGGGATGGAGCGCAGGGCTGCGTGGATATTAAGCGTAACGGGGGAATAACACTGGTGCAGGACGCCGACACGTCGACAATATTCGGCATGCCAAAATGCGCCATCCAGCTCGGCGGCGCTTCCCGCGTGCTCCCCCTTGACAAAATTACTGATACACTGGTCGCCCTGACCGCCCCGGCATGATGTCCCGCTTGACCCTCAAATACGATTTGGCCCCGTTTCTCGAGTATGTCGAGAAGACGACCGGCATGACGGTTCCGGACACCAACTATCGGACGCTGCGGGATTCCATCGGGCGCCGACTGGACGAGCTGAACCTTGAAGCCGCTCCTTATCTGCGCTTGATCGAGAGCGACATGAGTGAACGCGAGCGCTTCCTGAACTTCTGCACCATTAATGAGACCTATTTTTTCCGTGAGTGCCGCCATTTCACGCTCCTGCAGCGGCGCATACTGCCTGAACTGGCCGCCCTGAACGCATCGCTTTCGCTCTGGTCGGTGACCTGTTCCTCCGGAGAGGAGGCACTTTCCATGGCCATGATCGCAGAGGAATGCTGTGCGCCCGGAGCGGAATACCGCGTTTTTGCCTCCGATATCAATACCGAAGCGCTGCGCAGGGTGGAACAGGGATCGTATTCGGACAATTCGCTGCGCAGCGACGGCAAGAGCTTCATGCCGTTGATTGAAAAATATTCCGACCGCTCAGGCAAGGTCCTGCGTATCAAGGAGTTCCTTCGCTCGAAAGTTATTCCCGTTCATCTCAATATCTACCAGGGCTCCCTCGATGCCATCCCAAACGGGATACACCTGGCGCTTTTCCGAAACACGCTTATCTACATGAAACCAGGCGTAAAAATGGATATCCTGCACGCCGTTGCGGCAAAGATAAGCCCCGGCGGATACCTGTTGCTGTCATCTGCTGAAATGCCCCACCTGAATCATGAGGATATGATTCTAAAGGAGCTTGATGGTGTGTACTTCTTTCAGAAGATGCTTGCCCGCCGGCATACCGCCGCATCCCCTGCTGCTGACGGATCGCCGGCGGATAGCGGTACCATGATAAAAGATAGGGCGGTGACACAATCCATCGATAAAGAAGCGGTTTTGAGCTTTGCCTCCAGGCTTTCCGAGGGGAAGGCAATTCCGGAAGTATCCGATTACCCCAGCTTGCAGATGGCGGAGCTCCTTCACTACCTGTTGTACTTTGTCAACAACCTCAAGTTTGATCTGGCGAGGCAGCTGCTCTCCGTGATCGACGCCGCTTTTGCAAATGAAATCAACGTGTACCTGCGGGGATTCATGGAAATGCTCGCGGGCAACAACGACCTGGCCCTGTCCTGTTTCCGACAGGCAATACGGCTTAATAAAAAATTCTGGCCGGCTCGCTTTTATCTGGCGACTATCCTTAAAAACACCGGCGATGGCGGGGCTCTGGGGGAGTTCGCCGCATGCCGGGACGATATAGCGGCCGACAGCTCCCGGGGAGGCTCTCAGTACCGATTCCTGCTGGAAAACTTCAGTGAGCGGTATTTCATGGAACTCTGTACGCATTGGATTGAAACATTGGAAAAGAAATAAGGATGCACTGCAATGGCTATTCAGAAAGAAGCGTTTATCAACCAGTATCTTGAAGAGTTGCAGGAAAATGTGGAACAGCTCGACGGATCGGTCATAAACCTGAAAAAGGACCCGGGCAATGATGAAGAGCTCAATCGCATTCTCCGCATTCTGCACACCATCAAGGGCTCGTCCCGCATGCTGAAGTTTTCGATCATCGAGAAGCTCGCTCACGGCCTCGAGAGCGTGTTCAAGGGCATCAAGGAGCAGCGTTACCAGATTTCCGACGGTATAACGCGGCTGTCTTTCCTGACCTCGGATTATTTACGGGAGGTGGCCCACAGGATACGCAAAACACGGTCTGATGACGTCGATGTCGATGAAATAGTCGATACCCTTCAGAAAGCATCATCGAGCGAACCCTTCTCCCTACCTGAACATCCCCGGCAATCCCGGCGACAAAAGGCCGGGGCGGTTACGACCGCGTCCGAATCCGACTCCGCCTGTGCCGATACCGACGACGCGAGCATTTTCCAGGAATTCCAGACCATACGGATCCGTGTCGATCACATCAATGAAATCATCAAAAGAATGAATAATCTTATCATCAGCCAGTTTCAGCTTAAAAAACAGAACGACCTGATATCGCAGCTTGAAAAGAAGATCGACCGTTTCGAGCCGCTTGATTGTAACGGGGAAAACAGGGACAACCGGCGGGCCGAGTACGAAAAATTCGAAAAAGGCCTGTTGAAAGACGTCCAGACGATCCGCAAAACACTCCAGGAACAGCTGGAAACCATCGAACGGGAAACATTCGGGCTGCAGGAGATGATCATCGGACTGCGCATGTTCCCGCTCCAGATGATCCTTGGCTCTCTCCCGAAGATGGTCGAGGAATTGTCCCTGAGCCTGAATAAAAAAATACGATTCACCCTGAGCGGCGGGGACCTCAAGCTTGAAAAAATAATCCTTGAGACCATCAATGATCCCATTATCCATATCATCCGCAACGCCGTCGATCACGGCATCGAATCCCCTTCCGTCCGCGCCGCGGCGGGGAAGGATGATACGGCGACGATTTCAGTCAGCTGCAGAAGTGAAAGCGGCGCTGTCCTTGTCGTCATACAGGACGACGGTTGCGGAATATCTTTCGACCGCGTGAGGGAGCGGGCGAGGGAAATGTTCCCGACAATGAAAGAGGAGATCGACGGCATGACGGAAACAGAGCTGGCCGCCTACCTTTTTATGCCCGGCTTCTCCACCAGCGCAACCGTGTCCGACCTGTCCGGGCGCGGAGTCGGGCTCGACATCGTTAAGCACAATATAGAGAAGATCAAGGGCAAGATAACCTTGTCGAGCGTTGCCGGGAAGGGAACAACCTTCAGCATGACCCTCCCGCTGTCCCTGGCGACAATAGGGGGCTATTTTATCACGGCGGCGTCCGGAAAATTCTTTGTTCCGGCTAATTTCGTAAGGGAAATACTGCTGATCCAGAGGAAGGACGTGATCCAGGTGCTGAACAAGAAAGCCTTCATGCTGCGGGAGGAATTGATACATCTCTATCCCCTCTCTCTCCTCCTGGACATCAAAGTCTCAGCCTCGGATGAAAAGATCCACGTGCTCCTGGTTGAATCGCTGGGGACGGTCATCGGCATCGCCGTGGATTCAATAATCGAATACGCCTCGCTGATTTATAAGCCGCTGCCCCAGAATTTACTGAAGCACCGGTTCGTGCAGGGCATCGTCTTCGATGAGAATTACGACATCGTCACCATCCTCAATGTTCCGGCCCTTATCGACCTGTGCAAAGGCATGAACGATATAGAAATGAAAAAGCGCTATGCCCGAAGCCAGCGGAGAAGCAAGCACATCCTGGTCATCGACGACTCGGCCAATTCGCGGGAAATACAGAAGTCCATTCTTGAAACCGCGCGTTTTACGGTCAGCACCGCCCAGGACGGCATAGACGGGCTTGCGAAAATGCGGCAGGAGGATTTTCATCTTATCATCACGGACATCAGCATGCCCCGCATGGACGGTTTCACCTTCATCGAAAATGTCCGCCGGGAAAAAAAATACCATGGCATTCCCATCATCGTTGTTTCCAATGTCGAAGACGCGGAAAGCAAGCAGCGGGCTCACGATCTTGGCGCAAACCGCTATATCGTAAAATCGGACTTCGACCGCAATAACCTCCTTGAAAATGTTCAGAACCTGATTATATAACCGGAGTCATACCATGGCGAAAAACAAGAAAAAAATTCTGATAGTTGAGGATTCCGATCTCGTTGCCGGAATGTTGACGGATTTTCTCTCAACGGCCGGCCATCAGGTGATTCGCGCCGTTAACGGCGTCGAGGGAATACTGGCGGCTTACCGGGAAATCCCGGATGTTATCATAATGGATGTGGAGATGCCGGCCCTTCAGGGTTACCAGGCAAGCCGGCTCCTCAAGGCGCGGCGGGGCGTGCAGGACATCCCCATTATAATGCACACATCCCTTTCAGAGGACCGGGATGAATACTGGGCCCGTTCATCCGGCGCAAACGCTTTCATCACCAAGGACTTCGACAATCTTGAGCCGCTCCGCAGCACACTGGAAGAGCTTGGGAATCACCCACCTTTTCACACCGAATGGATAGCGGAGGACGCTGCAATCATGTCCCCCGCCTATATTCTTGAAATCCTGGGCTCCATCGTAGATCAGCAGCTTTTCCAGTCGACGCTCCAGAATGAACTCACCGAGGTGGCCGGGAGCATATCTTCTCTCGACACAACCATCTCGCGGATTTGCGAGCTGATAAACAGGGTCTGCCAGTACCATGTGGCCGTCATTAATCTTTTTTACAATAAGAAGGTCCGTGTTTTTATATTCCCTGCAGCCGAGGTTTTCGAAAGCGATGCCGAGGATTTTTACCGCATCTGCCTGGACGATTTTCACGGCCGTTATCCAGGGGCGACCATGAGGAAACCGGAGAAGCGCACGGTGGGAATTGAGAGCCGGACCGACTATCAGAAGATCAGGATCGATAAAAAGAAGATCCAATCCTACACGTGTTTTGATCTGCCCGGGATCGGCACTCTCCATCTGGGCAATTTCATGAACAACTATTATTCCGACGCGATCTGTTGCAATATGGACGCTTTTACCCGGTCAGCGGCAACGATCATTGAAAATGCCCTGTTGCTTAATCACACGAATGAAATGGAAACATCCATACGCAATGTTTTCTCTAAATTTGTTCCCGCCGAGGTCATAGACGACATGGTGGAAAGGGGTTCCACGTCCTCCATGCTGAGCGGAGAGAAGAGGAACGTCGCCATCCTCTTCTCCGACATCCGTTCCTTCACCGCGATCGCCGAAAACAACACTCCGGAAGATGTTGTCGCCTTCCTGAACCGCTACTTCGACACCATGGGGGCTATCATAAACCAGCATGGCGGCATCATCGATAAGTTCATCGGTGACGCGATCCTGGCGATTTTCGGCGCGCCCCAGAGTTATGAGAACAATGCGGAACGCGCCGTGCGCTCCGCCTTCAAGATGCTCATGTCCCTGCCCGCGGTAAATCCCGGCAATATGTGGCTTCCCCCCAAGGGCCTGGATATCGGCATCGGCATTCACGAGGGCGATGTGATCGTGGGCAATATTGGATCGCGGGAGAAATTCGACTACACGGTCATCGGCGATACCGTCAACCTCGCCTCCCGCCTCGAGGGTTTAACGAAGCACTACCAGAGCCATATAATCGTATCACAGAGCGTTCAGGATAAGCTCAGAGAGCTTATCCTCTTCCGTGAGATCGACAGTGTCCGCGTGAAAGGAAAGGATATCCCTACAACCATTTACAAGCTTGAGGAGGCGCGTAAAAACATTTTCACGGATGATCTGATGCAGGAATACAACAAGGGGCTCAGCATGTACAAGATCGGCAATTGGCAGACCGGGGCCGGATATTTCCAGAAGGTGCTTGCCGTGGTCCCGGATGACTATATTTCGCGGATGTACCTTGACCGGTGCACCGGCTATATGGACAATCCTCCCGGTGATGGCTGGGAGCCAACCCGTGATCTCGATTTCAAGTGATTCATAACCCCGGTTTAACCCCGGGGTTATGAATCTCATGGCCGTCCGTTCCCATGATATTATTATCAATATCACGAATTAACATCTTCGCATTAATCTTGACAAAGCCCCCTCCCTCCGCTGACCTATCATGAAATGACACAAATACTTGGACCAATCAGAGGAGAAACCGATGCGCAGCAGATCCGCACTTTTGCTATTAACAATAATCGTCATATTAATATCCGCCTGCGGCAAAGATAAAATCGATCTCAACGGCAACACTATCTTCAAGGCTGACGGCGCCGTGATAAGCTACGCCTCTTTCGGCAATGGCGGCAAGCCAGGCTTTCATTCCATCAGGGTGCTCAAGGATGTTAAAACCGACGAGCCCCTGGAGATCGTCGGAGTGTTCCCAACAGGCCCGGAGAACCTGGTGACCATTACGAGAAAGCACGGCCTGTATAAAATCTCCGGCCTCGGGAAATCATGCAAGCGGATTGACCACGGCCTTCCCCCGGAAGTGATCTATCCCTTCAAGAAAAAAGGCGTCACCAAGCCGGTTTTCAGCCATTCAGTGTCGGCTGACGGCAGGCGCGTGGCCCTGGTCGTTCCCAGCGATGTGTATATGTCCCGGGACGGGGGCCGCACCTTCGCGCGGCTTCCCCTGGCAGGGGTGAAGCGATACACGGAGTTCCTCTCCGTGGCAGTACATCCGGACAGGGAGGGCCCGATTCTTATCGGCACATCGTCCAACGGCGTATACTACTCGGTGGACGGAGGCGCCACGGCCCGGCTGATGCGGGGCGGAGTACCCGGAGAGCCGACGCGGACCCCCAACTTTCTCGAGGAGATCCGGTCCCTCTGCTTCGGCGGCGACGGCGACACCTTCTTTGCTGGTATGGGCAATGGCGGCGGCGTGTACCGGGGCAGCATGTCGCGGGGGATGATGGAAAAGATCGACATGCCTTCGCTCTTTACCTATCCTGACGGCGATTTTTTCCGTGTCACCTCGGTGAACTGGACGGACGGAGAGCTTCTCATCGGCACGAACCGGAGCTGGCGGAAGATAGCGAAGGAGGGCCCGGCGCGGGGTGCCGGACTGAATGAACAGGTCCGCGAACTTTTTCTCAAGGATGAATCAGTCATCTCCGCCCGGACCGGCGGGAGAAACCTCTCCTTCCAGAAAGACTACCAGCCAGGCCGCGCCTTTGAGCCGGACAGGCGCGCAGTGGGGAAGCACGCCATGTATATCAGCTACTCCTTCACCCAGGGGGAGAACTACGATAAGCTCCTGAAACTCCTGAAATATCTCAAGTTCAACGCCGTGGTCATCAACCTGAAGGACGATTACGGCTCTATCCGGGTGCCCGTAACGGATCCCACCATCAAGCAGGTGCCGGGCTCGGTAAATCCATATAAGAACGTGGTGAAGACCATCAAGCGGCTCAGGTCCGACGGCATCTATGTCATCGCGCGGCAGGTCTGCTTCAAGGACGAGAAGGTGTACCGGTATCAGAACAACAAGTATGCCGTCAAGAACCCGGGGGGCTTCCCCTTTCACAAGGGCCCGGAGAAATGGGTCGACGGGTTCAGCGAGTTCGTGTGGGACTACAATATCGCCGTGGCCCGGGAGCTCGAGAAGGCCGGCGTTGACGAGGTCCAGTTCGATTACATCCGCTTTCCCGACGTGCGGGGCGAGGCCGACAACCGGAGGTTCGATTTCAGGAAGGAGCACCAGACCATGCGGGAGGCCCTGGCCTCGTTCCTGGTCAAGGCGCGTGCGGCCCTTTCGGTTCCCACGTCCATCGACCTCTTCGGCTACAACGCCATCTACCAGTGGGGCGAGTGGATCGGCCATGACGTGAGCGAGCTTTCGCGGCACGTCGACGCAATCAGCCCCATGTTCTACCCGTCCCATTACACGGGAGGGTACGCAGCGGGCTACGGCGACCGCCGCATCTACTATACCATCTACCTGAGCTGTAAGCGCGCGCGGGAGCTGGCCGGGGGCGCGCTGCTCCGTCCCTACATCCAGGCTTTCTACTACAAGGACAACGCGGACAAATACTGCGTGGATTACATCGGCTGGGAGCTTGACGGCCTGAAGAACAGTGGTGTGAAGGATTATATTTTCTGGAACGACCTTTCCGAATACACGATCCTTATACGGGGACTCCGCAAGTACCGCGGAGAGGGCGAGGGACCGGTGCCGCCGGAGATCAGGGCCGCCGTACCGAAGAAGCTTCCCTTTGACGCCATGGTGGAGAAAAACATTTCAACCGATGCGCCCTGAGGCCGTGTATTGTTCTTGACGAAAAACGCAAATCGAATAAATCTTGATATATACGGGTTGCGGGTAGCGTGATGGATTCCTTTCTATAGAAGGGTGTGGTCAACGCTGCCGCGCGGAGGTTCACCCTTATCGTCCATCCCGCCGGGGGTGGCACAATTTGTTCCGGGGGTAAGATATGGTTCTGGTTACGGGCAGCAACAGTCTGCTGGGCACAAAGCTGGTGAAGAAGCTTCTTGAGAGCGGCGAACAGGTGAGGTGTCTCGATCTGGAAAAGCCCCGGGACTTGCCGTCAGGCGTTGAATTCGTCGAGGGCGACAACCTTGACGCCCTGCTCCTCGGGAAAGCCTGCGCCGGCATTAATACCGTGTTCCACCTGATGGACGTGAAGAGCCCCAAGCACCACGGCAGGGGCTTTATGAGAAGGGTCAACGTCAAGGGGACAGGGATGCTCCTCAAGGCCGCCCAGGCCGCAGCCGTGAAGAAATTCGTCTTTCTCTCGACCTACGAGGTGTACGGCCAGGTCAAAAACCTTCCCATCGGCGAGAGCGACCTGAAAGTGCTCAAGCCGGTTACCCGCTACGGCAAGGACAAGCTCAAGGCGGAGAAGCTCTGCCAGGAGCAGATAAAATTGAAGAAGATGGCCATCTCCATGTTCCGGCCGGCTCCCATCATAGGCGCCGGGACCCATAATCCCATCGTGCTGATAACGCTCCTCATGGCCATGGCCATGGAAGAGGCGAACCGTCTTTACGTCGCCGGCCACGGCGAGAACCGCTTTCAGCTCCTTCATCCCGAAGACGCGGCCGCGGCCCTGTTAACCGCCCACAGGGGAAACGCCTATGGAAAGATATACAACCTGGGCTCGGAAGACGTGCCGACACAGATGCAGCAGATAGAAGAGGTGAAGAAGCGGGCGAATCTCGATGCGACCATCATGCACCTCTCGACGTCAAAGGCGAAATTCCGGTCCTTTTTCCTGAAGCCCTTCAAGATAGACTATCTTAACAAGGGCCACGTGATGTATCTTCTCACAGACCTCATCCTGGACTGCACCCTGGCGAAGCATGAGCTGGCGTGGCAGCCGAAGTACGGCAACGTGGATATCATCCTTGAAACGATAGAGTGGTATAAGGAAGAGAAGCTGTAGGATATACTATTCCCCTCCGGGGGACTGTAAAAAAGGCGATGATCGGTATCATCGCCTTTTTTGTGGTCAGATGGCGTTCTCGTCCAGACCGTGGATATCCCGATCCTTTTCCTCGGCACGCTTTTTTTTCTCCGCGCGGGTGGCTTCCCGGCCTTCTTTCGTCAACAATTTCTTCAGGAATACCCACAGCTTCACCAGGAGGAGCGTCAGGAGCTGGCCCCGGCTGCCCTTGCCGGTTTCCGACGTGAAAATGAGCTGGGCTTTTTTCATCTCCGCGATGCTGAGTTTCCGGTCGTCGAGCTTCATCTGCTTCAGCATCTGCTTCGCCTGGGCCTTGGCGAGCTTCATCGTATCCTTGTCGTCGGTGAGCTCCTTTCGCTCCGTGAACATGAATACCATGTCCGGGTTCTTGAGCATGCGCCGCTTGATGCGGACGAGGTTTTCCAGCGCCTCCTGGAGGGCCGGGTTCTCGGCATTCCCGTTCTCCATGAGCATCTGGATGTACTGGTAGAAGAACTGGATCTGGCGGAACAGCTTTTTCTTGTCGAGGAGGGTGAGCTCCTTGATATCGATGATTGAAAAGCGCTCCAGGGTGAACTGGATGAATTCCAGCTGATCCGGTCCCACGTTATAGAGGAGCTCGGGGTTAAGGTCGTTGATCTGGATGTACTTGTTCGCCACTTCCTTGAGGTCGTTGAACATCTTGTCGGATGAATCCATGATCCGCCGGAACGCCGTCTTCTCGGCGAAGGTGAGGCCGGAATCGTTGCCCGTGGCCCTGTACTCGTCCATCTTCTTTTTGATGGTGCGGATGTCCATGGTGTCGCCGTAGACCTGCACGTTCTGGCTCTTCAGGTGGCCTTCCATCTCCATAAGGTCCGGCTTGGCGATCTCGTCGCCGATTTTCAGCACGTTCAGCTTGATGTCCCCCAGCTTGATGCGGAGCTCGTGCTTTTCGATTTTACTGATGCCGTCGGTGACGACCAGAATTTCCGATTTGGCCATCTCCTTGTCGAAGTTGATGTCGCTGATGGCCTGCAATATCGCTTCGTGGATGTTGGTGCTTCTTCCGCCGGTGGTCGTGTACAGGATCTCCTCGATGAGGCGCGGAAAATCCTGCTGCTTTTCGACCTTCATGAGGTTACCGGCCTTGGAGTCGAAGGGGCGGTAAAAGATCTTGGCCCGGGTGTTGTACTTTCTTCGGAGAAATTCGGCTATGATGCATTTCGAGTAAAAGGTGCGCATCTTCGCTTCCATCGACTTTGACCGGTCGAGGAGGATGAAGAATTTCTGCTCGTAGCGGTTAGCTTCCTTTCCCTTCTTGTCGCGCGACGTTGAAACGGGCTTGAACCGGTCGGCCTCGGTCTCGTAGTGCCGCTGCACCAGCAGTGTTTTGGTGTAGAGCTTTATGTCGAAGATTTCCTGTTCCTGCGCCAGCTCCCGGGGGAGCGCTTTCTTCATGTCGATGATGTAACGGTAGCGGTCTATCTCCATCCGGTCGGAGAGGGGAGATATCTTTTCGAGACGGTTGACCTGAATGCTTTCCTTTCGGTCAGGCTTGTACTCGCGGTCCTCCCGGGATATCTCGTCGATGGCGCTGAAGGCGTCGTCGAGGCGTTCGTCGGAAAAAATAACGCGGGCGATTTCGAAAAGGGCGAAAAACTGCGGTGGGAGAATGGTACGGGAAAACTCGAAAAAGCCGAGGGAATCCCAGTATTCGAAAAAGTCAATATCCTCGGCGTCAGCCCTTCTATGTTGAGCCGTATCGACAGTCACGGCCGGCCTCGCTTAGTAGAGTTCACGGTAATCCTGCATGATGCCGTTCTTCAATTCCTGCACCTCCTCAACGGCCGGGGTGAGATCAAGGATGTTTTTCTTGAGGGATTCGATGGTGAGCTTCTGTTCGTCCTCGACCTTCCGGGTAGGGAAGATCTTTCTCAGGAAATCCATCAGGCTCTGCAGAACGCCCTTGCGCGCCAGTATGGCGTCCTTCCGCTCCGGGTTCTGCCGTATCTCCTGAAAGACCTGGCGAATGCCCAGGAGGAGCTCGATCTGCTGGAACGCGCCGGTCGCGCGGTAGTGCGCCATGGTCTGGTTGTAGACGTCGAGGTAAAGGTCAACCTCGGATTTGTCCTTTGCCTTCACGGAGATGTAGCTGTTCAGGGTCGTAAGGCAGTGGTACATCTCCTTCAGGTCGTCAGTGTTTACCTGGAACCGGTTGTTGAGCAGCGCCGATGCGCGCAGGAAATCGCCCTGCTTGGCAATCTTCCGCGGCGACAGGAAGTAGTTGTAGTCGCTCTTTCGCATCTCGCTCATGAACTTGTCGATGAGAACGTTCTTCATGAAATAGATGAAGTCGGGCGTCTCGATCCTGATGGTGCGGTTCTTGTTCTTGATGATGTCGTAAAGATACAGTATCTGGTTGAAGAATATCTTCTGTTCCGGGTCAACGGGCTTGCCGCCGCTCATGGAGTAGGTGTGGTCGATGAGCAGCTGGTGGTACACGTTTGTGTTTTCCGGAATGATGGACTTGTAGGTGAACCGGTCGAGAACGGCCTCTGTCACCTCGTTCATGCGCATGTAGTTGGCCGTGGCGATGGCCGTGTGTACGGCGGTGTCGATCTGCTCCGAGCCGTTGATGAATTTCCGCTCGTTCAGAACCGTCAGCAGGGAGCGGAGCACTACGTCACTGGCGTCGAAGAACTCGTCGAGGAACACCAGGTTCGCCTCTATGATGGAACCCATGATGTTGTGGCGAATGCGGCCCTTTTTGAATTCCTCAATGTTATAGGGGCCGAAGTAGTTATCCGGCGTCTGGTCCTTGCTGGCCTGGGAGGAAAAGATGCGCGCCCCCTCGAAGGTGTTGAAGATGTACTGCGCCAGGTATGATTTGGCCATACCGGTCCTGGAGAGGAGCAGCATGTGCTCGCCGGTGAGGATGGCGAAGATGGCCTGGCGTATGATTTCAGAGCGCCCGATGACGTTCTCGCTGATACGGTTCATGTGCCAGTTGAGGTTCCCCACGATGGTGGGTATGTCGAATTCATCGGACTTTATCGACGCGAGCTCGCTCTTCTGATCCGGGATTTTTTCAACGGGGATAACAGGTGTTACGAATTTGTCGCGGTCGCTCTTTTTCTTGAGAAAGTTAAGGTAATCCTTCGCGCGGTCAGACTCCTGGAGAATTACCTGCTCCTGGGGCTTGTCGGGGAGCACTGTTCTGTTGACGATGCCGAAGCCGTCGTCTTCCAGGATCTTGTGTATATCTTTTTCTTTGTTCATGCCGCTACCTTTCAGGATATTTTTTCCACGAGTGGCAGGACGATCCGGAATGAAGTTCCCACCCCGGGAGTGCTCTTCAGCCCTATGCTTCCGCCGAGGTTCTGGACTATCGATGACGTTATCATGAGGCCCAGGCCCGTAGCCTGCTTGCCTTTGGTCGTGAAGAACGGCTGGAATATCTTCTGGAGATTTTCTTCCGGAATCCCGATGCCGGTATCGGTTATCGTCATTTTCGCGTATTTGCCGTTAGCGGCCTCTACCGTTTCAACCGTGATGGTGAGCGAGCCCTTTTCCGGCATGGCCTCTTCGGCGTTTTCAATGAATTGCATGAGGAGCTGCTGGAGCTGGTTCTGGTTCGCCCTGATCAGGACGGCCTTCGGCGACAGTTCCACGGTAACATCAAAACCCTCGCTGCGGAGGCGCTTCAGCATCATGTCCACCTGGTGGCCTGAAAGTATCTTGTTCAGGTCGCAGATGTCCTTGTCTTCCTCGTCGGCCGTGGAGAGACTCACCAACTGCGAGGTGATGTTCTTTATCCTTCCCACTTCATGGTGCAGCGATCCGATATATCCTGCAACCGGGCTCCCCTCGTCCAGGTTGTTGTCCACGAAATTGAGGTCCATCACCATCTTGTTGAGGCAGGCCTTGAGCTCCGATGCGACGCCCGAGGCGAGTATTCCGAGGGCTGATAGCTTTTCGGCCTCGTACACGCGGTTGGTGATGATTGACTGCTGCGTATGGTCTTCCACCATGAATATGATGCGCTCGATGTTGTTGTTTGAATCCAATACCGGCACTACGGTGGCGTTTATGATGAGGTCGCGGCCGCTGGTTATGGCGCGATAGGGAATGTTGAATGCCTGGCCGGTCTTCTTCTCAGCCCGGCAGTCTTCGTAGAGTTTCCCGAATTCGCTTTCTGAGAAAAGCGGCTCGTTGAGTATGTTGACGCCAACCATGGTGTCGCCGGTGCCGTGGCTCATGATTTGCTTCAGGGCCGGATTCTCGGAAAGGACGATGCCTGACGGGTCCATGACGAAGATGCCGATGGGGGCGTGGTTGATGATGTCTTCATTGAAGTCGCGCAGGTTCTTGAGTTCCTGCTGCTGCTTCAGCTGTTCCTTGACCTTGATCTCGAGGATGCGGCTGTATTCCTTGGCCTTCTTTTCGGCCAGGTGTTTCTCGGTGATGTTCTTCATAATGCCGACAAGGCCGACGATCTCGCCGTCTTCGGATTTGATGGGGGACAGGCTTGCGGTAAGGTAAACTTTTTGTCCCTTCTGGTTGTATGTCTTTATCATCTCGTTTTCAAAGGTCTTGCCCTTGTTGATGATTTCGTCGAACACGAAAGCGGCACGGTCATGTTCGATGGAAGGGATGCTCTTTGAATAATGGCCGCTGCTCGGCTTTTCAGCCGTCGGATTGTAAAAGTTCTTCCATGATGAGTTGATGTATATGAGATTACCTTCCTTGTCGAGGACGAAGATGAGGTCTGATGAAGCTTCGACAAGTGAATGATAGTCGATCCGGAACTTCTGGGCATCGTTCTCACCGGTACCGATCTGGTACTTGCCCTGAATATCTGTGATCATCTGAATAAGTTCTTCTTTGGAACGGTTGTTCAGGTTCTTTAGATCCATTGGCGATTATTGATCAGCCCCTCTTATTTTGCGCCTGCGGATTTTGATTCGGCTCTCAGCATTCTCTGGAGTTTGTTTGCGGTGATCAGGAACCATACTTCCACAAAGAGACTGAGGACGGTGCCAAGGAGGAAGGACGCACCGAAGAAGATATGGTTCATATCCAGCAGGAATAATCCTCCCAGGGCGATGACAGCGAGAAGTACGATCTTGATCGGGAATGAGGCCAGTGTCACGGTAAACATGACCATGATATTGGAGGTGATCGCTTTTCGCGCGATGAATATCCATACCACCGAGAAAAACATGCTCAGTATTGTCCCAAGGAAGTAGCCTTTAAATTCGGGCAGGCTCTTGTTATAGAAGCAATAAACCGTAATCCCAACGTTGAGTATGATTGGTAAACATATCAGAATGACTGCTTTGATAAATAGCTTTTTCATTTACACTCTGTACATTAGTTATAGAATTATTGAATGTATACGCCGCGAACGTTATAGCCTGCCATGTATGAAGGAGGAGGATAGGCGGTTTTTCCGACATTCCTCCTCCCCTTTGTTGCTATACTCTTTCCTTGCACGGCAGCTTAGATGTTCGGTACTAGAACGTTGCGGATTCCATACCGGGCACTCCTGGCTACTAGAACAACACCAGCGTTGCATGATTCTGGTGTTATGTCAAGACTATTTGTGCATAAGTGCGCAGGTCTTTCTATCCTAGTTTTTTCATCAGATCTTCGCTTACTTCTTTGACACCCGGTTTGCCATCCAGCTCAATGATCCGCGGAACGCCGCCGTTGGCCTTGGACAGCTTTTTGAAGTAATCAACCGCCGCGAGGGTGCCGTTATTTTTGTTGTAGTAAATATCGTGACGCTTGCCGATGGCGGTCTCATCCTGGTCGTCGGAGCGGGCCGAGAGCTTGCCGCCGCATACGCGGCATACCATTTCGCCGCCTTTTTCGGCAGGTTTGATTGCATCGATAAAGATATTGTTGGGGTGGTTGTTGTCGGTGGCGCACAGCCTGCGTCCCATGATCCTGTTTTTCGCTATATCCCTATCCAGTAATATTTCGATAACGCAGTCCAGTTTCATGCCGGCTTTTTTCAATGCCTCATCAAGGGCTTTGGCCTGCTCGTCATTGCGGGGAAATCCATCCAGGAGCCAGCCTTTTTTGCAGTCGTCTTTCTGAAGTCTGTCCAGTATCATGGGGATGGTGATATCATCGGGAACCAGGTCACCCTTGTCGATATATGCTTTGGCTTTTTTACCAAGCTCGGTGCCGCCTTTTATGTTTTCCCGGAAAATCACGCCAGATTCGATATGCGTTACAGTATACTTTTTTTGAACTACAGCGCCCTGCGTACCTTTACCGCTTCCATTGGGCCCGAATATGAGAATATTCATAAAAACACCTCTCCAGAGATTTTTTTACAGGATGAAAAGTAGCTATTCAAAAGTAAAGAAAGTTTTGGAAATCTCTCTTAATTAATTGGGTCATTTTCTCCATTATTTCATAGCATCATATAGATCATTGGTGACAGGTATGCATTGATAGTTATCGGGGCTGAATATAATGAAAAAAATTTTAATAATCTTTCAGGATAATCGTATACCTGGATATATATCGATATTTTCGAGAGTGCATATGTTTATTGATACAACCATCTATATCCATGTTAATACCTTGAGAAAGATAGCTGATATATCCCGGAAAACCTGTTTATCCAGGCGTGAAATTATATCATGGTTGATTTGTAAAATGGCCGGAGCAGATTTGATCTCTGCCGTACCCTTTTCAAGGGTTCGCTATCAGGATCGTGACAGGAAAGAAAGGTGGAAACGTGTGCATGTTACACTTTCCCCTGCGGAATATGAATTGCTTCTTGATATGAGAAAGGTGTATAAGTTGTCAGCTTCGGGGATTATTGCATATGCTGTTGAGATATATATTGTTAAACTGCTAGATATTAAGAACATGAAAAATGATAACTATCGATTTTCATGTTATATCTTTTCAAGATTTGAGATGGGTGGGGTTATTTGCTGGGCACAATATTGGGGTATGCCACGAGGTTCGCATGCGATTTCTGGTTTGCTGTTGCCTGTAAATAATAACGTTCCATTGCGCGGCAGTTGATCAATCGATAATTGTCGTCTCCAAATCCTGTGGGAAAAAGAATGATTTTTTATATCCATTCAAAATTTTTCTATTGAACCGAACCTGTTCATAGAAAGATGTTCCAGGGGAGGGGTAGATATGGGTAAAATAAGTTTTTGATGGAAAAATTTTAAGATTGAGAAGTCGTTCAATATCAGTCCGGGAAATATGCGAAGGATGATCGCAATAATCTGCCATGCTCCATTCCATGACAGCAATATCAGAAGCTGATAAGAGATTAACCAGGTTGTCACAAAAACCAGTATCGCCGGTAATGGCGAGTTTTTTGATACCGGTATCGATAAGATAACCGCATGCAGCATCACCATGCACCACCTTGAATGATTGTGCAGAGAAATATGATCCTTTGAATATCGCTCCATCTTCAAGATCTATCGAAATAATCTTGAAGGGTATTGAATAATTCCCAATTAAAGGAAGAATATGATTATTCATAAATCGGACAAGTCCCGGTGGCCCTGCGATAGTTATCGGTTCGATTCTCTGGCTTCGTTTATCCCACATTTCACCCCACAGGATATCAGCAAGACCCGATACATGATCAATATGAAAATGCGTGAGCAGTATAGTGCTGATAGTATTATATCTGAAATGATTATCATTCAGTCTGGCTAACTGGTGATAGCACCCGCCGCCGCAGTCAATCAGAAGAATCTCATTTCCGTCTGAAAGTGCCAGGGCCGATGGATTGCGCGGTGTGGAGTTGCAGGTTCCTGTGCCAAGGAATGCTAACTTTAATGACATTGTTTACCACCTAGAACAGACCTCAACATTAAACCGATAACTATCGTATTAGTATTTCACCAAGCTTATGTGGTAGCCATATTTAGTCTTTATTTACAAATCAATATCGTCCCATTCCGCCGGCATAGCAACACCACTATCGGCAAGTATTCCCCGACGGACCTGTCCCACGGTATAATGTTTCGCCCCAATAGTTATCCGGATATGATTTAATGCAGCCTTGTAGTCAAAATCAGAGCAGCTGAATAGATCGACGGCCGTATAGCCATGTTCCGGCCAGGTGTGAATCGCGAAATGGGATTCGGCGATAACTATCACGCCACTTACTCCCTGTGGACTGAACTGATGGAAAAAGGGCCGGATGATCGTGGCGCTCGAGAGATTTGTCGCTTCTATCATGACCTTTTCAACAAATGCCGCATCATCGATCTTTTTCCGATCACAGTCAAAGAATTCAGCCAGATAATGTATGCCCAGATGCATGGAGATCCTTGTATGTGACAATTGTTTTCAGAATCACAGGTTAAATCATTCGATAATAATCCGTCAATACATATATCGCAACTACAATTATTTGCACCATGCTTTCCCTGGTCCGCTGGAAACGACTAAATGAATTGTCCTTGAATAAAAAACAAAAAGATGGATATTTGGGTTCATCATGCAGATATACATAAAGCATGAACGATAACTATACGTATTACCTGGAGACTGCCATGCTGGATAAGACTGTTGATGATATGTTCGATTTCTATTCCCCGGAGGATAAGCAGAATTTTTTCATTGCTTATTTGTACCTCAAGCACACGGATCATTTCGCATACACTGTGCTGCAAACCCTGGGCATCCCCACGGCCGAGCCGAAAAACCATCCCGGCCCAACGGTCGACGCCATGCTCAGGTCCTATGTGAAGCAGATCGCGATGCTCGCTCCCGACAGGGAGACCAACATTTACCATGGGAAGGTGGTAAAGCATGAGGACGCTCGCAAGCTGGTTTCGCTTGATGTGCCGGTGAGCTATCGCGTGCCGGAGCGGGTTGTTCCCTTCAAGATCGCCCGCGATGTCATCCTTGAGAATCCCGGAGCCATGGCCGTGGGCATCTGCGCATGCAGGCAAAACCAGACCAATCCCTGCGTTCCGGAATCGGAAATGGAGGCGTGCCTGATAATGGGTGACCCCTTCGCGTCCTTCATCGCGGCGAACAACCCGCGCTTCAGGAAATGCTCCAGGGAAGAAGCCCTGGTGGTGCTCGAAAAGGCCCATGCCAGGGGCGATGTCCATACGGCATATTTTAAAAAGGAAATGGGAAACCGCCTCATAGCCATATGCAACTGTTGCAGTTGCTGCTGCATGGGCATGGTCATGTGGAATAAGCTGAAGGGAGCCGTGCCGTTTCTCGCACCGTCGGGCTATGTCGCCGAAGTGAAAGAGGGATGCACCGCCTGCGGGAATTGTGTTGACATATGCCCCTTCAACGCCATCACGATGGATGAATCCGCCGGCAGGGTGGCTGTGGATAATAAGTTCTGCATGGGGTGTGGCGTATGTCAGGATTCCTGCGCCATGGATGGAATTCGTCTGAGGAAGGATCCGGAGAAAGGAGAGCCCCTTGATCTGGATTTGTTGGGTAAGATGTAGCATGATAGGCACTGTGTGAACAGGAAATAAAAAGGCTTGCATTTTAGTTTGATGTATGGTATACAAGATTAATAATTGTGGTCGTGTATTTTTTATCCGCCCGGTCGGGCGGATATCAGACCGCGATAACCTGAAGGCTGCGCGGACCCGCGCAGCGGAATGATATAGATTAATGAGTATTATCGAGAACTATAAGAGGATTGAAGCGGAGATTGCGGATATTGCCGCGTCATCCGGAAGGGATCCCCGGGGAACTCGCATAATATGCGTTAGTAAAACTTTCGATGAATCGGTCGTGCAGGAGGCCATAAACGCGGGGATCAGGGTGTTCGGCGAAAATAAGATCCAGGAGGCCAAGCGGAAGATCCCGAACCTGAAAGGCGAATTCGCATTTCACATGATCGGGCACCTCCAGTCGAACAAGGCCCGAGACGCCGTTTTGCTCTTTGACCTGATCCATTCCATTGACAAGGCCGATACCGCGGCGGCAGTGGACCGGGAGGCGGCCAGGACAGGCAAGATACAGAAAGTACTGGTCCAGGTGAACACCTCCGGAGAGGAAAGCAAAAGCGGGACAGGTCCCGCTGACGCGACGGACCTGGTGAAGCGCATCCTGGACATGAAGAACCTCGAACTGAGGGGAGTGATGACCATGGCGCCTTTCACCGACGATGAGGGCGTCATCCGGGAAACTTTCAAGGCTGCGCGGGAGCTCATGGAGGACATCAACGACTCCCTCGACATTTCCCTTGAAGAGCTTTCCATGGGAATGTCCTCTGATTATCGCATTGCCGTGGAAGAGGGAGCGACGATGGTGCGGATCGGAACGGCAATTTTCGGACACAGGGATTGAGAATGACAACAGCTACACGAAGGATTGGATGCATCGGAGCGGGCAACATGGGCGGGGCGATCCTGTCCCGCCTTGCCGCCGCAGGCGATCCATCCTCCCTTTCGGTTTATGATATTGCAGCGGCCAAGGCTGAAGCCCTGGCGCATGGCACCGGCATAAACGCCGCGAAGTCGCCGGAAGAACTGGCCCGTGCGTCGGAGATACTGATAATCGCGGTGAAGCCCGACACGGTCGCGGCGTCACTTGATGCCATAAAGGGCGCAATCGCTGCCGATTGTATTATCGTTTCCATCGCCGCCGGCATTTCCATAACGGCAATGGAAAAGATCGTGGGTCCGTCGCGTAAGATCGTTAGGGTGATGCCCAATACGCCGGCCATGGTGGGGGAGGGGATGTCGGTCCTGTCGCCTAACGACAGCGTGGATGAAAATTCGCTGATTGAAGTGGAGCGAATATTTTCGGCGATTGGCAGGGTCCTGGTCCTGCCGGAGAAGCTCATGGATGCGGTAACGGGCCTGTCGGGCAGCGGCCCGGCCTATGTGTTCACGTTCATCCAGGCGCTGGCCGATGGCGGCGTAAAGCTCGGCATTCCCCGCGACAAGGCCCTTGTCCTTGCCGCGCAGACGGTGATGGGCTCAGCCAGGTACCTTCTGGAGAGCGGGGAAGATCCCATGGCGCTGCGGGGGAAGGTGACTTCGCCCGGCGGCACCACCATCGAGGGGATCCACGTCCTGGAGCGGAGCGGCTTTTCCGGTATCGTCATGGATGCCGTTGAAAAAGCAGCCCAAAAATCTCAACGATTAGGAGAAAAGTGATGTTACACTGGCCGCCTTTCAGCAGGTATCAGGTACGTCAGATTAAATTCTATTCCACGATCGGGGGGATCGTTCTCGTTTCCGTCCTTGTCCTGGGGAACATCATCGCAGCACTGGTGTGCGATCACGTCACGGTCAAGAAGGGAAGCTATGTGCTCAAGAACGGTTTTCCGCTCTTCATCGACGCGAAAGAATATATACGCATGGTCAAGCGCTATCCCCACAACGCCGGCGTCAGGCTCATAACGCACCGCCTCGCCGGAGGCGAGTCATACTGGGATGTGGCCTATCAATATCACGTCAACATCGACACCCTTATTGCGGCAAATCCCTTCATAACGTCCCTCGTGCCGAAGGACGGCATCGAGGTGGTGGTGCCCGCATCAGACGGCGTCCTTCTTGCCTTTGACGATCTTCTGGACGTGCGGCGCATGCGGAATCTCCTGGCATACAGCGGAGAGGTGCGGGGCGATTACCTGCCCACGCCCTTTAAAATAATCTCGTCCGACGATATCAGGCTTGTCTTCTTCAAGGGCGTGAAGCCCATGATCGTGAACAACTCCCTGGAAAAATTATACCGGATCAAGAATATTTTCCAATCGCCCATAGCGCGGGGAAATTTCACCTCGCTTTTCGGCGACAGGGTCCACCCGTTCATGCAGGACGGGGAGATGCGCTACCATAACGGCGTAGACATTATTTCGGGCTGGCGCACTCCCGTGCATCCGGCCCGGGACGGGATCGTTATCTTCACCGGCTGGCGCGGCGGCTTCGGGAATACCATCATGGTCCAGCACTACGAGGGATATACCACTCTCTATGGGCATCTGGATTCCATCAACGTGAAATGCGGCGAATGGGTCACGAAGAAGGACATGATCGGCAGGGTCGGATCCACCGGCTGGTCGACGGGCCCGCACCTGCATTTCACGGTCATGAAGCACGGCTGGGACATCGATCCGCTGATGTTTATCTGGTAGTCGGATAGCTCAGATACGCATAAAAGTCAGTTCCCGGATCTTCCCTCGCTACCCCCTGTAGTTGTCGCCGGGAATCCGGAATAGGAAGGCAATTTCTCCGTATAGCTCCCAGCCATGGACAAAAAGGTTTTCGGTGAAGTGATTTATTTCATAGAGCGGCCACAAAGTTTCGTAAATTTTTCGTTGTTGATTGCCCCAGTTCAGATTATATTTGAAGCCTGTTTCAAGTGATATTGTAAAAAGACTGCCGATGTTAATGTTGAGGCCGGTGGAAAGACCCACGTTGAGCCCACCGTAATTAATTTCTCTGATAGTGTCATGGTACGGGGCGAGCAGGTTTATATCATTGATTGAAAAGACGCCATACCGCAATGCCTGGTATTCCGATGATTCTTTGGCAATACCCGCATAATTTCTTTTGCCCCGATCCCCCCACGAGTAGGTCCCGCCTAACTGGGGGCCAATCCACCACCGGATAATATCGGTCCGAATTATACCAAAGCCAAAAATATTGCTCATCTGCAGCCGTGCTAATATAATATGTTTTTCCCTGTCGATCCAATTCCTGCCGCCGCCTATTTTGAGGCGGTAGTTGAAGAGGCTGTCCTGGGCAAGGGTGGTATCCAGTATCAATCCGGCTCCTGCGGTCAGATCAGATGAGGTGCCGGTGATGTTCGGCAGGTAATCCTCTGTGGTTGTTTTATAGGTAGATCCTCCTCCGCCAACAGTGGCATAGGCGCCAATGCCGAAGGCCATTGCTCTTGATGCCGTGAATAGCGTTAGCGCCACCCATGCTATTGCCAGTATGTTTTTTTGCAGCATCATTTCCTCCTGAGATAATATTTAACGCCTGAAAGGCATTAATATCCATTATTATAGGAATAAAATATAATCGCGCCCGTTTTAACATTGCAGCAGCGTGTTTCTTCGAAATAATATGACCGGCAAGTCTTTTTCGCATCATGATTGTTGTATTTTACTACTTTTTAAATGTATTCCGGCCCAATTGTCAAACTAAATTTGCATTACCGGTGCTTGTCATCGCCATGATCATCGCTAACGTATGGACGTGTGGTTAAGGTTAAACATGGGAGTTCCTGCAAGATTATTCAAGATGTTGTTTTTTGCGGAATTTCGAAGGTGATAGTCCTGTCATTTTGAAGAACCAGTCGTAAAAGGAAGTGGGTGAATTGAAGCCCACGGCATAGGAAACCGATACGATCGATCTGTCAGGCTCTTCCAGGAGCAGGCTTTTGGCTTCCTCGATGCGGAACTCGTTGATGTACATATTGAAGTTTTTTCCGATCTTCTCGTTCAGTATCTGTGAAAGCTGATATGGCTCTATGGCCAGTTCCCCCGCGAGCTTGTTGAGATTGAGGTCCTCGTCGAAGAAAATCTTCTCCTCTTTCATGAGGTAATTCATGCGCTCCAAGACCTGCTCGAGGTTCAACTTGTCGATCTTGGACCGTTCGTAGCGGATCTTCTTGACCTGCTGCTGCATGAACTGGAAGAAATGCGGGTCCCGCCTGCTCGCCAGGTATATCAGCAGGATGACGGTAAAAGACATGACCGACATGGTCTTGATTATCAGGAGATAAAACCAGTGATCGGTCAGCCAGAGATTATATATGATCAGTCCGATGGTGAAGATCAGCGCGACCATATATGACAGTGTCATGATGACCGCATACAGCGAGGATATTTTCTTCATTTTTAGATATTTGATGTCCCACAGAAAGGAGCTGTTTCTCACAAAAACTGCCAGGTATGAGATATTGGCCGCCACCACAATAAATACGATAACCGCATAGAATGACTGCTGCGGGTTGTTAACATTGAACCGGGCCGGCGTTTTCAGGATTTCCAGCTTGGAGTTTACGTCCAGGGCGTAATAGGGGATCAGCGCTATCATGATGATTGCGAGAGGAATTATGTGGAGGGCATCCCTCCACTGCAGCCGGTAATGTTCCCCGGTAAGGGACTTGAAACAGAAGAAGAACGTGGGCCCGGTAAAATAGAGAAAAGGGATATACGTGAAGGCACAGTGGGGATACGTGTAGATGAGGCTTGAAACCCTGAGGCCGTTGTACATCATGCATGCACCGGCGCAAAAGAGGAACGCGGCCAGCATGTAGGTCAGGGTGCTTTTGTCCCTATCCATCAACTGGCCCAGCGCCATGGTCCAGGACATGGCCCCTCCGAAAAAGATAAGGAAGACGACGATCATATCTGTCATAATGGATGCAATCTCTGGAAAATGTATTACGCCGGGTCAAATAGTTCGATACGATATGGGCATATCCTATCTTGACTTTATGGTCCCCCTATTATTTGTGCAATGTAACTGAATGTGGTGTCAATAAAAAATTGGCCGTGAATTAGCCGCAGCGGCTTGTATTCGGCATTATTATTTCATGACAAAAAAACGACGATATGTATGTATCGTCGTTTTGCAGTTGCTACCGATAACTATCGGTTATTTGGAATACTATCTGCCGGTTATGCTCTTCTTCTCCTTCGTAAGTAACGCTGCATCATGATGACCGACATCGGGAGTATCATGATGCCCAGGAGGCCCATGATCTCGGCCGCAATGCCGGCCGGCGTTCCCTGTGAAGATGCCGCGGTTGCCGTGGACCCGCAGCCGGTGGAGCCGCCGGAAAGCAGGTATTCATCGGCATCCTTGTTGTCGCCGATCCATTTCCAGTCGCTTCCCTCGCTGCCGGTGTTGGGCGATGTAAAATCTACCCGCGCCTCATGGGCGTCGTCGATCACGATCGTGTTGTTCGAAGGCTGTATGATCGGCAGCAGGTGCGGGAAATCGGACGCGGACAGGCTTACCCGTATTCGGTGACCCTTCTTGAAGATGTTGCTGGTCGGCCACAGCTCGATGCAGTACTGGTAGAGCTCGCCCTCCTTGATCGCCTTCGGGTTCTTGTCCGGATTGTCGTAGAAGGGATCAAAGGGAACATAGGCCGGATCAAGGGCGTGCTGGACCACCTTCACGTCGTCGACGAGACCGGTGCTGGTCGCGCCCGTCGGATCGTAGGGGCGGTGCCACGCGGAGAGCCAGCCGGAGGTTATGTTGCGGGCCCTTCCGTCCGGGAACACGTCGTTCAATTCGCCTATCCACTGGACATCGAGCTTGTTCATGCTGTCAAGCATCAGGTTTGCGTCGATATTGAATTTGTTTTTGATTACACTGAATATCAGGTCTATCGTGGACTGTGTAAGGGAGCCGGAGAACTTTGTCTTCGCCCAGAAGGTTACTGTCAGGGGACCTGTGATCTCCACGTCTTCGTCCAGCTCTTCCGTGGTAAAGGTGAGACATTGCTTCTCATCGTGGCGCTCATCCTCATACCATTGCTCCGCGTCGACGTTCACGCCGAGGAAGAACTTGGACATTTCAGGGATCAGCGCCTCCATTCCCATCAACCATCGCACGCTGGAACGGGAATTACCGCCGTGGAGGTTCAGCCTCTCTATCAGATTGAAGACATCATGCTTCAGCACCGGGTTGTCGCCGGAGGTGTCCTTGGTTTCGCTCAGGCCGTAGTTGTTGTTTTTGTAGATATGCCAATTCAACGGGTCCGGATCGTCGGTGTACCAGTCGCCGTCGATGGGGGTCGGGGCGTGCTTGGTCAGGTAGAGCGTTTTGTGGTCGACCCTGCTTTCCGGCAGGGGCCAGGCTTTCTCAGCCCGCCACTTGTCTTCGCCCATGATGTAGAGCATGACCGGGAACTCCTCCATGAAGGGATCGCTCTTCTTCTTGATCTTCCAGTCAAACCACCTCGCCGCAACCTTGCCGCTCATGACGGAATTGAGGCCCATGCCCATGGCGCCTTCCAGGTGGTAGTAGGGGCCGATGATCATTCTTTTATCGGTTGTGGCATGCTGGCTCAGGCCGTATTGATACCAGTTGCAGGTTCCCCTGGTGAATATATCGTACCAGCCTCCCACTTCAAAGACCGGCAGTTTGCTTGATATGGTGTTGTTGTCGCCTTCGGTAAAGCCCCAGCCTTTTTTCGGCTTCACCGGCCAGTAGATCATGGATGATTTCTTTTCGTAGAAGGGGCCCTTGGTCATGTTGGATGCGTCCATGATCCAGCCTATGGTGGTGGATATGTGGCTCATATGTTCGGTCCAGACTGTCCGGGCATTGGCGAGGTCTTCCTTCGTGAATGATCCATCGACTCCCAGATTGACCATCGAGGGAAGGACACCCAGGAGGTCCACGATGCCGAGCCACATGGGAATGAAAAGAAGGTCACAGTTGCCGCCGTGCATGACGATGTCGCGGTAGGCGTCGGCCATGGGGACCATGGGAAATATCGCTTTCAGGTGGACCGGTTCTCCCGTTGCCGGGTCCTTGTCGACCAGCCCGGCGGTAAGGAGCTGGATGATCGCCTCATAGGAGCCTCCGATCATGCCGACCTTTCCGTCGGACCATGATTTTGAAGGAATGAAATTATCAACAACGTATTTAATGTCATATTGTTCAACCAGGTCAAAGGAGCTCCAGTCGCCGGCGGACGAGCCGGTTCCCCGGATGTCGATTCCCATGAGATTGTAGCCGCTCGCGATGAGGGGCAGGTGGAGCATCATCATTATCTCCCGGCGATAGGGGGTAACGACAAGGATCGTGGGGAGCTTGTTGCAGTCACCATGCTTTATCACCGTGGCCCATAGTTCGGTATCGGCCGAGCTATGGGGATTGGCGGATTTCGGAACGGTTACGCGTACGTTCAAATCGATTTTAACATCAAGTATGTTGCTTGATGTAAGCTTGTCGGAGATAGTCTCTTTATCGGCTTCGGTGAGCTGGCCGCTGCACCCAGCGCAGGAATCATCACCGGTCGTTTCCTTGCAAACATCTGCGGAGCTGTCCGTATCGGTAGCGCCTCCTGTTGTTGTGGATCCTGATGTATTTTCATTACTTGAATTGCCGGTTGTACCAGAATCGACTTGTGAAGTGGAATCATCCGTACTCCCGGAATTATCAGTTATCCCTGAATTGCTTGATGCTCCTAAAAAGGGGAAAAACGATTTTCCATTCTTGTCCTGACAATTGAGACTAAAGGTGAGGGTTAAACCGATGAAGAAAAGCATTAGCATCCTGGACCGAATCATACATCTTCCTCCACTGTAAAATACATCACTACGGTAGTTGTTTACCTGTACCATTTAAACAAATGTAAAATTAAAATGCAATCAAAAACCGACTGGCCGGTCAGTTTTTTTAAAAATAATAAAAATCCCATCTAAATATCAATATAATTTTAATGGGAGTGTCATTACTATGGTTATAAACATATCATAAGGGATTTTATTAATCTTCCGGAATTATAAATATGCTGTTAAATCAAAATTCAGATTCATGAATCTGAATTCAATGGATTCCTGGAATATCCAAGGGGATGGATTTTCCAGGAATATCAGCGATAGTTATCGGTTTTCGAGGGAGAGGATTACCGGCAAAATTGGGTAATAGTTGCCGCAATCTCCTCAGCTTTTTCCCAGGGCGCCATGTGAGCAGCCAGGTCTATAAGGATAAACTTGGAGTTGGGGATCAGGGAATGATACCTTTCGCCCATGGTGGGATGTATCACACGATCGTACTTGGCAGATATGACAAGGGTCGGCGTCTTGATCTCCGGGCATTGCTTGTCGAGGAAATTCTGGAACAGGCCTTCCCTGGTAACCTTGGCCATGGCTTTCCGGTCCTCTTTGTTTCTCAGGTTGCTCATCATGATATCCTTGACGAATTCATCGGGCATCGGGTTTTCCTTGTAGAACATGAGGGCCGGCACATGGCGCCGTATCATCGCCTCATCCATCATGTCCGCGGCAAGGCCCTCAATGCCGAGGGCGCGGCCGAATTTGATAAAGCCGGGGAGATGCTTGGGCGTCTCCTCCATGCCTGCCGCGCAGATAAGCACTAACCCTTTAACTCTTTCCGGGGCCTTGAGCGTGACTTATGCCGCTATTTCGCCTCCCATACTGTGTCCCACCAGATATGCCTTTTTTATGGAAAGGGCGTCCATGAAGGCTAAAATCCTCTCTGCCTGGGCGTCGGTGCCGTAACTGCAGGTCTTGTCAAGGGGCTTGTCTGAAATACCATGGCCCAGGAGATCGGGGGCGAACACGTGATATGTGCTCTTCACCCGGGGTATGATCTTTTTCCAGTAGGCGCCCCAGCAGAGCCATCCGTGGATCAGGATCATGGGCTCGCCCTGACCGTCTTCCAGGTAATGAAGGGTTTGGCCGCCGATTTTCACGAAGTGGGATGTGCCGATTTTTTCCTGCTGGATCTCCTTTTTTACATCGTCAGTGGTGTATTTAATTGACGAGCATCCAGCTAGCAAAATGAACATGATCAATAGATTAAAATATCTCATAGATTCCTCCGAAATCATAATCAGAAATAGGGACCGTCCGACCGGTTGTCAATGGTATTAACAACTTTTGATACTAATCCAGTAAAAAAAGTTTGCTCTGACCCCTTTTTTACTCTGACACCAATAAAAAACGACGATATGGATCGTCGTTTTTTATTCAGAGCGCATCCAGGGTTTTGGGATGCGCTCTTAGTTACCGATAACTATCGGTTCAATTGCACATTATCGTATCTTTATGGCTTATTTTTCTTCCGGAGGTGTCTCTGCATCATGATGAGGGACATCGGCAACACCATGATGCCCAGGAGGCCCATGATCTCCGCTATAAGGCCGGCAACCGTGCCCTTCTGGGAGGCTGCCGAGGCCGATGTTCCGCATCCGGAAGAGGAACCGCCTTCCATCAGGTACTTGTCGGCGTCCGCGTTGCTGCCGATCCATTTCCAGGTCGCGCCCTCATTGGCGTCGTTGACCGCCGTAAAGTCAACCCTGGCCTCATGGTCAGCATCAATAACGATGGTGTTGTTGGAAGGCCGCAGTACAGGCAGGAGGTGCGGGAAATCGGATCCGGACAGGCTCACCCGGATACGGTGTCCCGCCTTGAATACGTTGGATGTCGGCCACAGCTCGATGCAGTACTGGTAGAGCTCGCCCTCATTGATCGCCTTCGGGTTTTTATCCGGATTATCATAGAAGGGATCGAAGGGGATGTAGGCCGGGTCAAGGCCATGCTGCGCCACCCTGTCGCCGTCAAGCACGACTGTGGATGTTTTTCCCGTGGGATCATATTGACGATGCCAGGCTGAGAGCCAGCCGGACGCCACGTTCCGCGCCCTGCCAGACGGGAAGACATCGGTCATCTCCGCTGTCCACTGCACGTCCTTCCTGTTCATGGTATCGAGGACCAGGTTGGTGTCGATATTGTACTTTTCCTTGACAAGGGTTGTGGCGATATTTACGACCCACTGGAGAAGGGGATCGCTGAATTTGGTCTTTGCCCAGAAGGTGATGGTCAGGGGGCCCGTGATCTCCATGTCTTCATCGAGCGGCTCGGTGGTGAAGGTGAGGCACTCCTTCTCGTCGTGGCGCTCGTCCTCGAACCACTGAGACGAATCTATGTTAAGGCCAAGGTAGAACTTCGACATGTCAGAGATCATCGCCTCCATGCCCATGAGCCACCGGGTGCTGGAACGGGAATTGCCGCCATGGAGGTTCAGCGCCATCTGCGTGAGGGAGAAGACATCATGCTTCAGAACGGGATTGTCCCCGGTAAAATCCTGGACTTCGCTCAGGCCGTAATTGTTATTCTTGTATATCTGGTATGTGTCTTGGGTGTACCAGTCGCCGTCGATGGGGGTTGGCGCGTGCTTGGTCAGGTAGAGGGTCCTGTGGTCGAGCCTGCTATCAGGCAGCGGCCACGATTTTTCGGCCCTCCATTTGTTCTCGCCCATGATATAGAGGAGGACCGGGTATTCTTCCATGAAGGGATCGTTCTTCTTCTTGATCTTCCAGTCGAACCAGCGCGCCGGGAGGCTGCCCATGACGACGGAATTGAGTCCCATGGCCATGGCGCCGGACAGGTGGTACCATTCGCCGATGATCATCTTCTTGTCCGTGGCGGCGTGTCGGCTCAGGCCGTACTGGTAGTAGTTGCAGGTCCCCCGCGTGAATATGTCGAACCAGCCGCCGACCTCGAACACCGGGAGCTTGCTCGAAATGGTATTATTATTGCCTTCGGGGAAGCTCCACCCTGCTTTCGGCTTCACGGGCCAGTAGATCATCGTCGATTTCTTCTCGTAGAAGTCGGTCTTGTTCATGTGGGACGCGTCCATGATCCATCCAACGGTAGCGGGAATTTGGTTCAAGTGCTCGAGCCACATGGCCTGCGCTTGTGCCATATCCTCTTTGGTGAAGGTGCCGTCAACGCCGAGGTTCAGGAGCGACGGCATGATGGACATGATATCGACCATGCCGAGCCACATCGGGATGAAGAGAAGGTCGCAGGTGCCGCCGTGCATGACGATGTCGCGGTAGGTGTCCGCCATGGGGACGCCGGGGTAGATCGCTTTCAGGTGGACCGGCTCTCCCGTGGCGGGGTCCTTTTCCACGAGTCCGGCGGTAAGGAGCTGAATGATGCCCATGTAGGACTGTCCCATCATGCCGACCGTGCCGTCGGACCAGACGCGGGACGGTATGAACCTGTCGACCACGTACTTGATGTCATACTGCTCCACCAGGTCGAAGGACTCCCATGTGCCCGATGATGAACCGGTGCCACGTATGTCGATGACCATGACGTTATAGCGGCTCGTGATGAGCGGAACCACCATCATGATCATGGATTCACGGCGGTACGGCGTCGCCATGAGGATAGTGGGGAGCTTTTCGCTTCCGCCGGGCCTGACGACCGTGGCCCAGAGATCCAAATCCGAATCACTATATGGATTTTCCGATTTCGGCACGGTGACCCTGACGTTCAGGTCTATCTTCGCATTGAGTATGTTATTGGAGGCGAGCTGGCTCTTTATGCTGGCCGCGGTGGCTTCTGTTAGCTGTCCCTCGCAGCCGGAACAGGAATCATCGCCGGCCGGTTCGATGTAGTGTTTGGCATCCACGACAGCGCTCGTTGTGGTTGGCGGAGTATCAGAGGCGGATGATCCCCCTAGAAAGCCTAAAAAGGGAATCGATGATTTGCTTTTTTCATTTTGACAGTTCAAGCTGGAGAAGACAGTAAAAGCTACGATAACAAAAATTGTTATTTTTGATAACCCCATGATCCCTCCCTATCTTTTTTTATTCAAAATGTGGTATGTATATTTTTTTATTGTTGTTAATAATAAATATGAAACATGTCAATAATAAAATCTGACCGGACGGTTAATTTATAGTGAAAATAATTATCCGAAATTATATAAAATTTAGTACATTTAAATTCATATTTTTGTTTACTTTTAAATATGGATCTCAAGATTTAGGGATTGTTATCGCCTAAAAATGTGTAATACCGCAGGGATAACAGTAAGGCGGGTGAAGGAAACATATAAAAATAAATTGAATTTTTTTTACCTCTAAAAGTATATGCCTGTATCAATATTGCTTTTTTTTCATCAGTTGTTACTTTTATAGAAGACTCTATATAAAAAAGGTTTTTCTTCCTGTCTTGATGGCGAGAAAGGATATAATCAAAATACAAAAAGACAAATCTGAAAATTTTTCTTTCATCATCGATATCAAATGAAAAAAATTTTTACAGGCATTGGTGTCGTCTCCCTGGTGTTTGCCCTGTACGGAACCACGGCGCCGCAGGAAGACAGAAAAATAGAACTTAACGCCCAGGGTATCCTTGCGCGGGTGGATAAGATTTTCGAGTATCCCCGGGGATTGCTCAAGGGAATGCTGAAACACATCAAGCCGGACGGCACCGCCGCGACCCTGAATTTCACCGCCTGCGTTTCCCAGGAGGACTTTCTTTTTACGTTCAGCAGCAGGGAGCGCGGAGACCAGCTCAAGGTCCTCTACAATCTGGGCGGTGAGGATATCTGGGTCTATAATATCCATGCCCTGAAGCTGTTTCACAAGCTGGCCATCGATAAATATGACGAGATCTTGTCAACGAACTTTACCTTCATGGACCTGTCCAATGCCGATTTCCAGAGCAACTATACCGCCACCATCGACGGGGACGCTTTCGTCAAGGGCGTCGATGTGTGGAAGCTGTCATTGAAGCCCATCACCAAGGGTGGAGAGTACGGTCTGCTCACCCTTTACGTGAGCAAGGACAAATTTATTCCGATTCGCATCGATTACCATGACCGTGACAAGGCCATTTTCAAGTTCATGACGCTGGTCAAGGTTAAGGAAAACGGCAACCGCATCGTCCCGCTCCGCTATGACATGATGAACATACGGCAGGGGACGGTCAGCATCGTATACTTCAGCGATATCGACGAGGGAGCCACCTTCGACAAGCAGATATTCAGGTCGGAGAAACTGGGCGAGTAACCGGGAACGGCCCATGCCTCAATTCTTTGTGACATCATCGAGCATCAGCAACGGCCGCTGTACCATAGGGGGCGATGATTTTCATCACCTCGTCGGCGTGCGCCGTGTCAGGACCGGCGACACCATCAGGCTTCGCGATGACAAGGGCGCTTCCCTCTCGGCGCGGATAGAGAGCATCACCGCTGACCGCCTGACAGCGGTGATTATCAGCGAAAGCGACGCGCCCCATAGCCCCGTTGATATCACCCTGTGCATGTGCCTTCTCAAGGGAGGGAACTTCGACCTGGCGGTGGAAAAGGCCGTCGAGGTGGGGGTGTCCAGGATCATAGCGGTTGCGTCGGAGCGCACGGTGCCCCGGCCGTCGGATATCGATTCGAAGTTGCGCCGGTGGAACAGGAAGGCCGAAGAGGCGGCCAAGCAGTCGCTGCGGGAGCGCGTGCCGCCGGTCGAAGGTATCCGCACCTTCGATGAAGTCCTTGCCGGGGACCGCGATCGGGCGCGCATCATCGCCCATCCGGGTTCCCCGCTGACCCTGAAGGAGTTCTTGCGCAGCACCGAGCCGGGCGCCGTGACTCTCCTGGTGGGCCCCGAGGGCGGGTTCAGTCCCGCTGAACTGGACGCGGCGGCCGCCGCCGGCTGGGTCGCGGCCGGTTTTGGGTTTTCGCAGCTCCGGGCAGAGACCGCAGCCCCGGTCCTGTGCGGCATCATCATGTATGAGTGGGGGGACTAGGCCTATGGAACGCCGCATCTATGCAGCCATCGACGCGAACCTGAACCGCGCCCTGGAGGGTGTCCGCGTCTGCGAGGATGTTATGCGCTTTTGCCTGCGCCGGGCCGACCTGTCAACGCGTCTCAAGGAAGTCAGGCATGGAATCGTCGAGGCGTCGTGGCGGTTCCCCGCCGGCATGACGCTTTACGGTCGGGATGTCGAGGCAGACGCACAGAAGTTCGTCGACCTTGGCGCTGAGGGGACCAGGGGCTCCCTGGCTGACCTTTTCTCGGCGAACCTTCACCGAGCCACCGAGGCGGTCCGCTCACTTGAGGAGTTCGGCAAGCTTGCTCTCCCGGACCGGCCGGACAATCCCTTCCAGGGGATACGTTTTACCCTCTATGACATCGAGGGGGCGGCGGCGCCGCTGATAAAGCGCGGTGAGAAAATGGAGCGGCTAAACCGTTCCCTGTACGCCATTCTCGATTCGGCATATGTGCACCGTGACGCTTTCAATGATACTGCCGCAAAGATGATCCGCGGCGGTGCGTCCGTAATCCAGCTTCGCATGAAAACGTCCGGCAAGGGGGATATCCTTACCGCGGCCCGTGATATAGCGACGCTCTGCAGGGAAGGGAAAGCGCTATTTATCGTCAATGACCATGTGGATATCGCCATGCTCGCCGGCGCCGACGGCGTCCACCTTGGCCTGAACGACCTTCGCGCTAATGATGCCAGGAAGCTCATCCCCCATGACATGATCATCGGCATCACTGCCTATACGGCGGAAGATCCGGCGCGGGCCGAAGGAGAGGGCGCTGACTATATCGCGGTGGGGCCGGTGTACGATACCGTGTACAAATCCGCCTCCGGACCTATGACGCTCAAGGGGGCCGGAGTGGAAGTGATCTCCCGTGCCAGGGGATTGGTATCCATTCCCATCGTCGCCATCGGCGGCATCACACCGAAAGGCGCGGGCAGCGCAATTGCCGCGGGCGCGGATTCCATTGCGGCGGCATCTTATCTGTATATTGATGATAAGATAGAAGAGAACTGCCGGGCAATGGCGGGTGCGATCGCCGCTGTTCCGGTATGAAAGGAAGTATGGGATAGTTGATTCATGTGCCGATAGTTATCGGTATTATATATTTTTTTCAAGGGGAGGGGTATGTCATGAAAAAAGCCATTTTGGTTATTGTGTCGGTAATGTTAGTGATCATCGTTCTCCTGGTCATTGGGAAGAAGAGTCTCTATACGGATATAATCATCAACGCCCCGGTGGATAAGGTATGGAAAGAATTTGCCGATTTTCCTGAATATCCCCGGTGGAATCCTTTTATAAGAAAAGTTTCCGGTGAGATGAAAACAGGCGGCTCAATTCAGATTACCATCCAGCCCAAAGGGCACAAACCGGTGGACTTCAATCCTACGCTAATAAGATACGATGAAAAAAGCACTGTCCAATGGGAAGGGAAATTATTTATCCCGGGACTTTTTACCGGCAGGCATATCTTTCACCTTGTCAGGTTAGAAAATGGTAAAACCAAGTTCATTCAAAAAGAAGACTTTAATGGGATCCTTGTCCCTTTTATAAACCTGGATTCGACCCTGGAGGGTTTCAGGGAGATGAATGCTTTGTTGAAAAAAAGGGTTGAGGCAAGATAGACTTTATTGCGAATGTGCCGATAGTTATCGGTACATTATAACCTCTGAAAGATCCAGGAGTTATCTGATCTGTTGTATTTGACCGATAACTATCGGTGCCAATCAGGTGTCAGAGCAACTCTTCTTCTGCAAAGATCCGATAACTATCGGATATTGATGGAGATAGAATATCCTCAGGGGTCAGAGTAACTGATAAGTATCGCTGAACCGATAACTATCTGTTCCAGAAGAAGTTGAGGCCCATAATTTCTATACATAATTATCATTATGCACAAAAAAGAAATCCATGAATCGATCACTGCGCTCCGTGAAGAATGGCGGCAGGCCAGGGAAAAGAAGCTCCTGAGAAAAGCCGAGCTCGTGTCCCAGGGCCATGACATTGAATCCGTGCGCCATGATCGCCTCTACCGCGACTTAAAGAAGCTGCAGCACGGATATTCCGTCCGTATCAATCACCTTGAGCGTACCATGAACAGGAAGAGGTCCCGTGAAAAAGAAGAGTAAGGCCCTGTGCCTGGCCTATACGGACAATGATGGCAATGTCTGGGACTTTCCCGGAATTGAGCCCGCCTTTCGCACCGGGAGGCGCTTTGTCCGGGCCGACCGGGATGACCTGATACCGCTCCCCTACGGGAGCTATCTCTTCTCGCTGCCCGGGCGCTTTCCGGTGTTTTACGGCCATAAAACCGGCGACTTCCGCCACATGACGGTTTCTCCCGACGGGGATGACATAATCGCCGCGTCGGCCTTTCTGGCTTCGGCATATCTCAGGACCTATCTTCCCGCGTTCATCAGGAAGGATGACGCCCCGGTGCTTCCCCTCTGGGCCTATGCCGGGGTCGCGGTCATCGACGGGGAGTTTTACGTTCCGGCGATGCGGATCGACGATGACCCCCGGTCCGATCCCGCCATCCATGAGAATGACGATGACCTGAAGACAGCCATCGGTGAAACGAAGAGGCTCTTTCCCGAAAACCGCCTCGTGAAGCAGCTGGCGAAGTGCTCCACCGCGTACCGGTGCCTCTGCGCCAGGAATTTCTTCCTGGGCCGCCACGAGGCGCCGCTTCCCACAACCATCCCCTGCAACGCCCGCTGCGCCGGATGCCTCTCGCTGCAGGGGGAAGGTTCGCCCTTTCCGCCGTCTCAACCGCGCCTTGATTTCAGCCCGGAACCGGGGGAGATAGCCGAGGTCGTGCTGCGCCATTTCTCGCGTGTGAGGGGCGGAGTGGCCAGCTTCGGCCAGGGATGTGAGGGTGAGCCCCTTCTGCGGAGCGAAGACCTGGCCGCGGCGGTACGGCTGGTGCGCGAAAAGACCGGAGCGGGCACCATAAACCTCAACACCAACGGATCGCGGCCCGACGGTGTGAGGGAGCTCATCGGCGCGGGCCTCGATTCCATTCGGATCAGCCTCAATTCCCCGACAGAAGAATACTACAGCCGCTACCACCGGCCGGTGAACTACTCTTACGATGATGTTTTGCGCTCCCTAGACGTTGCACTGGAAGCCGGGATTTTCGTGTCCATCAACCTCTTCTTCCTTCCCGGATTCACCGACTCGGAAGCGGAGGTGGCGGCGCTGGAGAAGTTCCTGGGGCGTTTTCCGGTGACCATGATCCAGACCAGGAACCTGAACATGGACCCGGATTTTTATTTCGAACAGATCGGGTTTCGCGAGTCGGAGCCGGTGGGAGTGAGGAAGCTTGTGGAATACTTGAAAGAAAAATACCCGTCGATGCGTTTGGGCTATTATAATCCTCCGTTGCGCTGATTTTAAACCCTCACCCCCCTACCCCCTCTCCCATTAAGAACCGAAGAAAGGAGAGGGGGGGCTATGAATAAACTTTATTCCACGGAAACCCTCTCCTTTTTTACAAACTACATGGGAGAGGGTGCGCGGAGCGCGGGTTAGGGGTTGCAACGAGAGGTCGCCGTGATTCGGCATTACAAAATATCGATTACCACGATGGTGATGTCGTCCTCGAGCTCTTCATCGAGGCCGCGCCACCGCCGGAGCAGGCCCGCCAGGCTGTCCGTAAGGTCCGTGGCGGAGAGTTCCCTGCCGCGGATGATGGCGTTTTTAAGGAAATTCATGCTGATTATTTCCCGCTCCTTGTTATATACCTCGAGGAGTCCGTCAGTGTACAGGATGACCCGGTCGCCCGGCTCGATGGCGGACTCGCTCATTTCATAGTTATCGGCCCATGCGTATCCTATGAGGCGCCCCGCCGGCGCTATCTCCTCGATGGTATTGCTGTTTTTTCGGTAGATCATGAGGGGCTCGTGGCCCGACCTGATGTAATAGAGCTTCATCGCGCTTTTATCGATGAGGGCGTAGCCCGCAGTGACGAAGCCGTTTTCGATGTTGCCGGTGAGGATCCTGTTGATCTCTTTCATGAGCTGGCCCGGCTGGTCCGCGACATCCTTCAACATGGAGAAGGCTATCTTGACCATCGACGCGATGATGGCGGCCGGTATACCGTGGCCGGAAATATCTGAGATGAAGGCCCCGATCCGGTGCTCGTCGATCCTGTGAAAATCGTAAAAATCGCCGCCTATGATCTGCATGGGTATGTATTTCACGACTATGTCGAGGCCCGGGACCTTCGGGAGCTCCTCCGGGATGGTGGCGAAATGGATCTTCCTGGCCAGCTCTATCTCCTGCTTGATCGACGCGAGCTTCTTGTTCTCGTCGACGGTCTTTTTCAGGCGTATCAGGGTCTCAACCCTGGCGAGGAGCTCGGTCTTATCAAAGGGCTTTGACAGGTAGTCATTGGCCCCGGCGTCAAGGCCGGTGGTCACGTCGGATACGCGGCTTTTCGCCGTCAGCATCATGATGGGGAGGTCCAGGAGCGAATAGCGCTCCCGGATGATGCGCGATACGTCCAGGCCTGACATCTTCGGCATCATGACGTCGAGGATCACCAGGTCCGGGTTCAGGCCGGTGTTGATCTTGTCGAGGGCGTCGGCGCCGCTGGTCGATTTGACCACGGTGTAGCTCTGGACCGAGAGCTGGTTCTCCAGCACCTGCAGGTTCACCGGATCGTCGTCCACGACAAGGATCGTCGGCTGATCGATTATCGGCGCGAAGGCGAGGGGATCGAAGGGCGCGCCGGCGGCGGCCGGGATATTCTCCCTCCAGTTTTTCTTCTTTACCCGGGCCTTTGCCTCGGACGACTGCGGCACCTGCTCCTGGGTCTCGGGGGGCCTGCGGATCGGGATCCGGAAAATGAAGGACGATCCCTTGCCGGGCTCGGATTCCACCTCGATATACCCGCCATGGAGCCTGAGGAGGTCCTTGGTGATGGACAGGCCGATGCCGGTCCCGTTGTAGAGCCGGGAGATGGAGCCGTCGACCTGCTCGAAGGGCTGGAAGATCACCGGTAACTTGTCCTCCGGAATGCCGATGCCGGTGTCGGTCACCGAGACCTCCATCAGGGAGTATTCCGGGTTCTCGCCCACCAGCACCTGCGCGGATATCTCCACGCTCCCCGTGTCCGTGAACTTGATGGCGTTGCCGATCAGGTTTATCAGGATCTGCTGCATCCTGTCCTCATCCGCCATCATGAGGGGAATGTCCGCCGGTATCGAGTTGATGACGCGGATGTCCTTCTCGCCCTTCAGGTGGCCCGTCAGGTCGACGGCGACGTCCGCCAGCGTCTTAATGTCTACGGCCTTCATCTTGAGGGTGATGTCCTTGTTGCGGAGCTTGGAAAAGTCCAGGAGATCGCTGATGAGGTTGCTGAGGCGGCGACCGCTCGATATGACCATGGCCAGGTTGGAGCTCACCATTTCCGGGAGCTGCCCCGCTGCTCCGTCAAGGAGCGATTCCGCTATGCCGATGATGCCGTTCAGCGGCGTGCGGAGCTCGTGGGACGTGTTGGCCAGGAATTCGTCCTTCAGCTTGTCCATGTTGACGAGCTGCATGTTGTTGGTTTCCAGCTCCCTGGACAGCCGCTCCACTGATACGAAGGCCTTTGAAAAGCGCATCGACAGGAGGAGCGCCTGGGAGAGGACGAATATAAACAGGCCGAAGGGAAAGAAATTGCCGGTGTTGACGATCATGTTGTCGTAGAGTATCTCGTTCACCACGGTCACGAAGAGCACCAGGATGCCGGCGATGAAGATCCCCGAGCCCTCCCGCTTCCGGCTGAACGCGACCATGATTGCGTACACGGAATAGATGCTGGCCATGAGGGTGATGATTTCATAGGGCACCACGGTCTTGGAGTAAATGTACGCGGGCGTAACCATGACCACCAATGAGAAGATTGCGCCTATGACCTGTATGGGACGCAGTATCTTGTCAGGGAATTCGAAGGGGAACAGTGAATTCATGAACATGCTGAACAGCGGGAGCCCCAGGTAGAGGGTCAGGACCTCGATCTTCAGCATCAGCTCCCAGGGAAAACCCGGCGCGAGTTGTATCAGGAAGAACTCGCCGTTCACCAGGGGCCGTATGCCGATGAGGAGGCAGAAAAGCCCCAGGTAGAGGGGCAGCCGGTCTTTCCTCCGGAGCAGGTACAATCCCACATGGTAAAAGGCCATGATGAGGAGGCTTCCAAGCATGAATATCTGGAACGACAGGCTCACATCGCGCGCTGCGTTAATCATTTTTTTATTGCCGATTGTTATCGAATGAAAGGCGCCGCCCCTCCCATGGTGATAGTTCGATACCTGGAGGATGATATCCATGCGGTCCGTTTTCGGCGTGTAATCCGCTACGACCGGGAGGTACTGCGGTTTCGATTGTCCCCGTGTAGTTCCCACGATCCCGTTGGAGGCGATCCTCTCGCCATTGACGAAGAGGGCATAGGCCGTGCGCATGTCAAGGAGCCTGAAGGAGATCGGCCCGGTATCGGGGGGCAGGATGACGGTCAACCAGTAGGTGGCGAAGCCGTCTCCTCCCGGTTTTTTCCCCTTGATGGCGTAGTCGTTCCAGGCAGAGGGGAGGTTGATAAAACCGTCCCTTTCAGGAGGGGGCGTCTTCTGAAGGTCTGCGGCGGCGAGGAGCCTGTGCCAGTAGAATTCCCACTGACCGTCTAGTTTGACCGTTTCCCCTTTGCAGAAGTCAAGGCTGGAGAGGTCCATGACGCCCTGCTGCGCCGGGGCGGCCCCGTTGCGGGGGACCCGGTCAAAACATCCGGCCGTCCATGTTCCGAGGCATATCAGCAAAATGATAACAAAGTTGGGTCTCAAAACTTCACCTGGTGCGATTATGGACAATATGAATATCAGGAGGCACTTTTCAATAAAAATACAAGGATTTTTTTATTTTTAGTCGCTCTGACAACAGGAGAATGGCGCCAGAGGGACAGAATGTCCCGCATGCCGCAATTGACAGGAATATCCGAATTTGATTTTCCGAGGTTACCTTATTTTAATTGTTGAAACAGAAATAATCTTGACTAAAAATGAAGAAACAGCTATTTGTATGTTTTAAAATATTAATGAACCAGGGGAGGGGAGCCATGACTGATTCCATCATTCACGCGCTTGTCCTTATACAGAACTGGGGAGAGAGCGGCGATATCGTTGCGACCCTTGAAAGCGACAGGCATATCGTGTCCATATACCATATCATGGGACGATACAGCTACCTCATCGATGCGAATTTTGACAGCAAGGAACAGCTCTCCGGCTGGGTGAACCGGATGAAATCGATCAAGCTGGCATCGGGGACCCCGGCGATCATATCCATGCAGACGCAGCGGATCATCGATGTGCATAAAAAGAAAGACGATTATTCCCTGGGGGATTATCTCGCCCTGGACCAGCGGTATCACTTTTTCGTCAAGATCGACAACCCCCACCATGATGATGCCCTGCTGAAGCTCCTTACGAAGAGTCCAATCGTGTATTCCGTTCTCCACGTGCAGGGGGAAAATTCGTTCACCATCGAAGTGATAGTCAGCGACTATGACGAGTACCGGAAGCTCCTGAACGAGATGAAGCAATTGAAGACCATCCATCATATCGAGACGCAGGAAGTGATATCGGTGGTGAAATACCGCAACCAGGTTATCGGGGCGGGAGGCCAACCGGTGACGAAGGACACCGATATCCGGGAACTGTACACATTATAGATAGGGGCACGGCATGCCGTGCACCAACTTGATACGACGAGGAATCCTCATGACGAAACCGCAAACTGTCGACAACCCAATAGAATATGCCCGTGATGTCGTGGGACGCGATCCCTTCGCGACTTACCTCGGCATCGAGGTTGAGGAGGTGAGGGAAGGCTACGGCCGCGTCGGCATCACGGTCAGGCCGGAATACATGAACGCCGTGGAGCGCGCCCACGGGGCCTTCATTCATGCCCTGGCGGACCAGGCCTTTGCCGTGGCTTGCAACAGCACCGGTGTCATGGCCATTGCGGTGAATTTCAATATCAACTACCTCTCCTCGGCCGTCGACGGCGAGAAGATATTCGCCGAGGCGACCCCGGTCAATGTCGGCCGCAAGGTATCCGTATGGAGCATTCAGGTCCGGGGCGCCAAAGACAAGCTGATCGCCACCGGGATCGGCACCGCGTATCATAAATGACGCCTCGGCGGGGATAGCAATAAATTGTTGACAATGGCCTTCCCGGTATAATTATACTGGTGCTGAACTATACATGGCGGAGAATAACGTGCTGAAACGACTGTTTATGCCTTTTATGGCGGTATTGTTTGTGTTCGTGTCCTGCGACTCCTTTTTCATCGAGAAGGGGAGCGTGGACGCGCTGAAGGCCTATGAAAAGAAGGTCTATGTCCTGAGGAAAGACATGGATGTTGAAGGGAAAAAGCTGAAAAAGGGCGAGGAAGTCAGAATCGTGGTTTCAGCCGGCAAGGAATGGGTAAAGGTCCACGCCTTTCCGGCCCGTGAGAACGAGCTGAAGGCGGACCGCGTGCTGTTGCTCTATCTTTTCGACGATGATTTTCAAAACAAGAAGTTTAACATTGATTTTTTCAATGAACAGCTGAGTGCCGTGGCCGCAGCCCGAGGCGATGTTTCGGCAATTGAAAAAGCTGAAAAAAAGAAGAAAAAATAATATATGGACAAGGCTATGTTCGAAGGTGTGTATACCGCGTTGATTACGCCGTTCAGGAACGGCACCATTGATTACGAAGCCCTGGAAAACATCGTGGCGATGCAGATAGCGAAAGGGGTCGATGGCATCGTCCCGATGGGGACCACCGGGGAGTCTCCGACCGTATCGTTCGACGAGCACAAGGAGTTCATCCGCCGCGTGGTAAAGCTGGTGGGCGGTAAGGTAAAGGTCATTGCCGGAACCGGCGCCAATTCCACCGAGGAGGCCATCTGCCTCTCCCGGGAAGCGGAAGAGGCCGGCGTTGACGGCGTGCTCCAGGTCAATCCCTACTATAATAAGCCGACCCAGCGGGGACTCGTGGCCCATTTTGAGAGCGTCGCCAAATCGATAAAGATTCCTGTTGTGCTGTACAATATACCGGGACGCACCGGTGTCAATTTTCTCCCTGCCGGCGTGAAGGATCTCTGCGATCGCGCTTCCAACGTGGTCGCCATGAAGGAGGCCTCCGGCGACATCAACCAGATGATGGAACTATACGAGCTGTGCGGTGACCGGCTGACCCTGCTCTCCGGCGACGACAATATCCTGCTGCCGTTCCTCTCGATCGGCGGCAAGGGAGTCATAAGCGTGCTCTCGAACCTTCTTCCGGTCGATGTGAAGAAGGTGATAACCTTCTTTAACGAGGGGAAGATCGACGAGGCGCGGAAGCAGTTTTACCGGCTCCTTCCGCTCTGCCGGGCCATGTTCCTCGAGACGAATCCCATCCCGGTCAAGGCGGCGATGGCAATGGCCGGATACTGCACTGAGGAACTGCGGCTCCCTCTGGTGCCGCTGTCGGACGACAACAGGGCCAGGCTCAGGAAGGCCCTTCTCGACTACGGGGTGACGCTGAAATGAGAATGGGCATTTGCGGCATCTGCGGAAGGATGGGCGTATCGGTCCTGAAGATACTGCTGGAGCGGAGGCATACCCTGGCCGCGGCCTTCGACCACGAGGGCGCGCCCCTCTACGGCCGCGACGCCGGGGCCCTCGTGAACGTCGAGCGGATGAACGTCACGGTGTCGCGGATCAATCAGGATGACATCAGCAAGACCGACGGCATAATCGACTTTTCCTCCCCCGCGGCGTCGATGCTGCTCCTGGAGGAGGCCCGCGCGAACCGCAAGCCGCTGGTGATCGGCACGACCGGCTTTTCCAACGATGAGCGGGACGCCATAAAAAAGGCCGCGGCGCAGATCCCGGTGATTTTTTCGCCGAACATGTCCCTGGGGGTAAATCTCCTCTTCAAGCTTACCGAGACCGCGGCGCGGGCCCTTTCGACCGACTATGACGTGGAGATTTTCGAGGCGCACCACCGCTTCAAGAAGGACGCGCCCTCGGGCACCGCGCGGAAACTCCTCGAGATCGTGAAGGAGAACATGCGGGACCTGAAGGGGGCCCGCGAGGTTCCCGGCCGTGACGGCATCGTGGGGGAGCGCTCGAAAAACGAGATAGGCATCCTGGCCATGAGGGGTGGCGATATCGTCGGCGAGCACACGGTGTACTTCACCGCCATCGGCGAGCGCATCGAGCTTACCCACCGGCTCACCAGCAGGGAGACCCTGGCTGCGGGCGCGGTGGCGGCAATGGAATTCCTGGCGGGGAAGCCCGCCGGCCTCTATACCATGTATGACGTACTGGGGTTTTAATGTCCGGCAACAATGAAACAACGCCCGACGGAAAGCAGGTCTTCGAGGAGAATCCCTTTAACCCGGAGAACAGGCGGCCGGAGGACATCGCGAGGCTCTTCTACACCCATGACGTGCCGATCCTCCCGGTCGTGTCCAAGCGGGGCATACTGATCGGCGTGCTGAAAAAGGACGACCTCGTTTCCGAGCTTTCCGACCTCGAGCGCGTTCAACGGCAGAAGATCGACGAGATCGTCACCGGCCTCGCGAAAAAGCTCACCCTCGACGAGCTCCTTCCCTACGGCTCGATCAAGGAATTCATCGTCATCAATATCTTCGGCGAGGTGCAGGGGCGGTGGTCGCGGCTCCAGCTCTTCACCGCCTCCGAGACGCCGGAGCGGTCCGGGGCCGCCGCCGACAGGGAATCGGACATCCAGAAGGAAGAGCAGATCCTCGAGTGGATGATCTACCTCATCCTGGAGCATATCCCGCGCCCCCTCTACGCGGTCAACATTAACGGAAAGACCATATTTTACAACAGCCATTTCGAGGACCAGTACCGCAGGCATTTCAGGAAGGACGTCGACGTGGAGTTCGTCGAGCAATCCATCGCGGACGGCGATAAAAACGAGCTTGTTTCAGGCAAAAAAAACGACGACCTGATGTTCTTCAACCGCGACCTCAAGATTCATTATGAGAAGATATCCCTGATGAGCAAGCGCAAGAAGGTGGGCTTTTTATTGTATTGCACGCCCGATGGCGATAACAAGGCCTCATCTCCCATACCCAGCGTCGATATCAAGTCAAAGTCCCTTGATCATATCTCGGACGCCGTGGAGCGCCTGGTCCTGGTGGACCTGCTGAAAGACAGAAACGACCTTGCCGCCGTGGCCAAGTCCCTGAAAATCACCCAGAAATCCCTGGCGCATAAGATCAAAAAGCATGGGATCAACTGGAAAAAAGAAGCGTAATTCCCCAAGTTATTCTTATTATACCCATGAAAAATGTATTACTCATAAAATCGTATCTTCATCCCGCCGGAGGCGGAGTGATAACGGCATTGCATGGGGAAGACCAATTTATTTCTGTCATAACTGAAAAAAATACTTGAAAGGACATAATTATTTTATTATATTCTGTAACGTAAAAGATGATATTATAGTTGACGTAAAGCCACTGACCCGTACATTGTCCTTGTCGTTAATAAGTGGGCACCTCCGAACTATCATTTAGGTATTTTCCCTATATTTTTGTTAAGGGCATAATTACATAACGTTGCATAATATAATCCTGCATAATAACAAATAATAATAACGCGCTATTTTAAATTCATTTATCTATCAATTCAACAATTGTTTTAGCGGGATAACCAGTAATAAGAGATCCATAGCCCATTTCATCGTTCTGAAATGAGGCATTATAATTGAAATCAATTTAAATCAACAATTTAGAAGGAAATTCTATGGCACGAACTACGGAATCCGCGAAGTCCAGGAACAAGACCGAAAATCAACCGTCTAACGGGACTGAAGCCGTCGATGCGGCCGCAATACAGGAAACAGAGGCCCCTGCCGCCGGATCAGGCAACGGCAAGCACTCTTCGGAAACCTGGCTTGACCTGGCCGAGCTGAAGACAAAAAAGATAACCGACCTGGTCAACATCGCCAAGGAGATGGGCATCGAGCGGATTTATGGGATGAAAAAGCAGGACCTCATCCTGGAGATCCTCAAGTCCCAGACCGAGCAGAAAGGGCTTATTTTCTCGAGCGGCGTCCTGGAGATCCTGGCCGACGGGTACGGATTCCTGAGGTCGACCAACTACAACTACCTGCCCGGCCCGGACGACATCTACGTGTCGCCGTCGCAGATACGCCTCTTCGGCCTGAAGACCGGCGACACCATCGCGGGCCAGATCCGGCCGCCGAAGGACAACGAGCGATTTTACGCCCTCCTCAGGATCGAGGCGGTAAACTTCGAGAACCCGGAACAGCTGCAGAAGCGGGTCCTTTTCGACAACCTGACGCCTCTCTATCCGCAGGAGCGCATCAACCTCGAGACCGAAACCGAAAACGTGGATATGCGCATCGTCAACCTGATAACGCCCATAGGCAAAGGGCAGCGGGCCCTCATCGTGGCTCCTCCCCGCACCGGTAAAACCATACTGCTGCAGAAAATAGCCAATTCCATAACCACCAACCACCCGGAGATCTACCTCATCGTGCTCCTCATCGACGAGCGTCCTGAGGAGGTGACGGACATGCAGCGCACGGTCAAGGGCGAGGTCATATCCTCCACCTTCGACGAGCCGGCAAGCCGCCACGTCCAGGTCACCGAGATGGTGCTAGAAAAGGCCAAGCGCCTGGTGGAGCACAAGATGGACGTGGTGATACTCCTCGACTCCATCACCAGGCTCGCCCGGGCCTACAACCAGGTGGTGCCGACCAGCGGCAAGATCCTCTCCGGCGGGGTCGACTCCAACGCCCTGCACCGGCCCAAGCGCTTCTTCGGCGCCGCCCGGAACATCGAGGAGGGAGGGAGCCTCACCATCCTGGCGACGGCCCTCATCGATACCGGAAGCCGCATGGACGAGGTCATCTTCGAGGAATTCAAGGGAACCGGCAACAGCGAGCTGCACCTGGACCGCAAGCTGGTGGACCGGCGAATCTTCCCGGCCATCGACATGAGCAGGTCCGGCACCCGCAAGGAAGAATTATTGCTTGACACGGAAGAGCTAAATAAACTATGGGTTCTCAGGAAGGCCCTATCCTCAATGAGCGCCACGGAGGCGATGGAGCTCCTTGTCGAGAAGATGAAGGCGACGAAAAACAACAAGGCTTTCTTCAAGGCCATGAATTCTTAAATATAAGGAACGTATCATGAAACCGAATATACATCCGGAATACAAAGAGACAGTCATCAAGTGCGCCTGCGGCAACGAGATCAAGACGAAATCGACGTCGAAGGATCTCCACGTCGAAATCTGCTCCAACTGTCATCCATTTTACACGGGGAAACAGAATATCGTCGATACCGCCGGCCGGGTCGAGAAGTTCAAGAAAAAATATAATATCAAGTAATCAGAATCGTGATATATCATTGATAATAATGAAGAGACCGGCCAATGGACCGGTCTCTTTGCTTAATGCGGTATAGAGGGCGGCGCGGCTCGCACCGCGGCGGTCGTTTTTTATTTATAATAGGGTTTTTGCAAATCTGAATCTTTTAATCGGGGTTAAGGGGCGAAGCCCCTTATAAGCCCCCCGCGGCGCCGCACTGAGCGAAGTCGAAGTGGGGCTCTCCTGCGAGCGGGAGACGCAGTTTCGCAACAAGTCTAATATCCATGGAATAAATGATTGAAACGAACGGCGCCGTGATGTCGATATTATAATAACACTGACCGGGAAGGAACATCTGCTATGGCATCTAAAAGACTTGGCGAGATCCTCATGGAAAAGGGCATCATCACCCATGACCAGCTCAATGAAGCCCTGGCCGTGCAGTCGTCGAAAGGGGGGCTGCTCGGAATCATCCTCGTTGAGATGGGGTATCTCAAGCCCCGGATGCTTTCTAATTTCCTCGAGAACCAGAGATATTCCTGAAATTGCCCCTCACCCTCCGGCTCCCTGGATTATGAGCGTTTCTTATGACCCCCCGACCCCCGTAGGGGGCGTGTGAGAAGAAGCGGTTTATTATTAAAATAACAATATTATTTGGATTTCTTCTGAACGCTCAGTAAAGGATTCATGGGGTATGATCTAAATTTCTCCTCGTCCAGGAAGGGATGTGACTCGTTGATTTGATTTGCATGCAGATCAATACTTGACCACATGCCCCCTCGGGGGGACAGGGGGGCATGTGCTGCTGTTGCGTGTGCCGATGCTGGCCTTACGCCGTTTTCGCGGCCTGCTTCCGCACCAGGAACAGTCCCAGGGCGCCTGTGATGACGTAAAGAATGCCGATTACCTGTCCCTGGGTCATTTCCAGAAAGACCTTCGGGTTGAGCCTGATGAACTCCACCAGGAACCGCGCTGTCCCGTTCAGGATGAGGTACAGGAAGAATATGAACCCCGCCGGGAGATCGCGCTTGCGCAGCTTCATGAAAAGAATGAACAGCATGAAGGAGAAGAAGGACTCGAACAGGGGCGTGGGAAAGACCGCGGCCGTGACCGGCACGATGCCGTTGGGGTATGGCGTGCCCAGGAACGTCGAGGTGGCGATGCCGTAGCAGCCGTCGCCCGATACGTGGCAGCCCAGCCTGCCGACGCCGTAGGCCAGGGTCATGGCCGGGACCGTTATATCGAATATTTCCAGGATGCCTTCCTTGCTTTTCCGTATCAGGATCATGGAGAGGAGAAAGGCCAGGATGAAGCCGCCGTAAACGGAAAGGCCCGCTCCCGAGAAGATCATTCCCTTCGGATCGCGGAGGAATTCGCCCATGTTTTCGAATATGTGGAATATCTTGGCGCCGACAATGGCGCTGGGGATGATTACCAGGAGGAGCTTGTAGGCCAGCTCCGGGTCCTTTCCCCGGATTACGAGCTCGCGCTCGGTGAGAAGAAAGGCAAGGTAGAAGGCCAGGCCGAGCATCAGGCCGTAGGAGCCGATGTTTATGAATTTATAGTTGAACAGTATGGGATACATTGATGTCCGCCTTTGGAAAAAATATCGTTAATGGTACCCGCAATGTAACATGAAGTCGAAGATATTTGTCAAGATATTTTAAGGTGCGATATTTATACCCTCACCCCCGGCCCCTCTCCCATTAAGAATTGATGAAAGGAGAGGGGAGCCTGTCCCTAAACTTTTTCCCACAGAAACCCTCTCCTTTTTTCCGAGTTTAATGGGAGAGGGTGCACCGGAGGGGCGGGTGAGGGGTCGCAACCAAACTGGTGAGAGAATAAGGTGCGATATTTTTGTTGTTTTATGCCGATACCTGTAGTATACTAAGAGACGAAGAGAGGAACCACCGAGTCATGGACAGCAAGGAACGGGTTGAGCTCATTCGCCGCGGGAACGAGTTATTCAACAACGGCGATATGTCGAAGGCCGCGGCCATATTCGTGAAGACCGGGTACCGCGACGGCATTACCAGGATAGCCGATTACCTCTTCTATGACCAGAGACAGCCCCTTCTGGCGCTCAAGTATTACCGCATGGTCAACCGCCAGGACAAGGTGAACGAGATCTTCGAGCGCATGATCTTCGCCTTCGGCAAGCTCATGGGCAAGGAGCCTCCAAAGCAGAAAGTCGAGCTCCCCCCCCTGAAAGTGTCCCCCAAGCTCAAGATCCTTGCTGAAGAGATCCTTCGAAGAAACGAAACGGCCGGGGAAAAGGGGCCCAATGCCGCTGACTGAATCGCGGGATTTCATACTGTCGAAAAACGCCTACTACTTCGATGAGGGCTCTATCCAGCAGAGCGGCTGCCTCGTCGTCACCGCCGGCAGGATCATGCTGAACGTCATACAGACCGTGGATCCGGTGTCCGAATATGGCGACGGCCTTGTCTCCCTTAAAGATTCGATCAGCAAGATCAAAAGGGATATCAAAGCCATCGGCGAATACGGCAGGCGCAAAAAAGAAATCATCTATTACGCATCTATATCACCATCCATCGAGGAGTTCGAGCGAACAGTGACCGGCCGCGGATCGCTCAATGCGAAAAGCCTGAATATTCCGTGGGATGATGTGGCGTCCTATTCAACCGGTTTCTTTTTCGGCCTGAAGTTGAAGCTTAAGGATGGAAGAGCCCGCAGCATAAGCACGATGAGGCTTGGGGCGATTAAAAGGTTCCTGACCGGGCGCGTATCGGTGCGGCGGGAAAAGTAACGAAGCGCGAATATCCGCGGAAAAAAAGTGAAAATCTTCTCGATCCGCCATTCTAAAAATCCTTTCAGGAGCTTGCCAGGTATTTCCTGAGGACCTCCTGGATGTCCTTCATCCGGTACGGCTTGGTGATGATGTCGATGAATCCGTACTCGGAATAGTTCGCCATGATCTGGTCGTTGGAATAGCCGCTGGAGACAAGTGCCCTGACGCCGGGGTCCATCTCCCGGAGGCGTACGATCGTCTCGATGCCGTTCATTCCGCCGGGGACGGTAAGGTCCAGTATGACCAGGTTGACCGGCGCGGCGCTGTTCATGTGGCGGCCGTAAATCTCCAGGGTCTCGCCCCCTTCTTTGGCGACAAGAACATCCAGGCCCAGGCGCAGCAGCATGTTCATGGCCGTTTCCCTCACTATGTCGTCGTCATCCATCAGGAGAACCAGGCCTTTGAATGTGGACGGAGCTCTTTTCTTGGGGCTGATGTCGTCGATTTCCTCGCCGGTGGCCGGGAGATATATGTCTATGCTGGTGCCGCCGGTGGATCCGCGGCCGGCCTTTATCCTTCCGCCGTGTTTCTCCACGATGGAATAGGAAACGGCCAGGCCCAGCCCGTTGCCGTCGGTTTTTGTCGTGAAAAAGGGATCGAAGATTTTTCCGATGGTGTCTTCGGGAATGCCCGGTCCCTGGTCGATGACAGAGATGCGGATATACCCGTCGGACCGTTCCCGGCTCTCTCCCGGTATTTCCCGGCAGTTTTCCGCCAGGATAGTCAGTTCTCCCCCGCCGGGCATGGCCTGCCGCGCGTTGATCACGACATTCTGAATGACCTGGCCGATCTGGCCGGCGTCGACATAGGCGTTGCGAAGGTCATCGGCTATCCGGTAGGTGCATTTCACGTTGGAGCCGTGGAGGACGAATTTCGACGTGGAGCGGATGAGCTCCGATATCGACGCCACCTTCTTGATCGGATCGCCCCCCCTGGAGAAAGTCAGGAGCTGCTGGGTCAGTTCCCTCGCACGCAGCGAGGCATTTTCCGCGTCCGTGAGTATGGAGAAACCGGGGCTGCCGGGATCGAGATCGTACTTGGCAAGGGAAATGCCGCCCATGATGGCCATGAGGAGGTTGTTGAAATCGTGGGCGATGCCCCCCGCGAAGATCCCCAGGGATTCGATCTTGCTCGCCTTGAGCAGGGCCTCTTCCGATTTCTTCCGCTCCGTGATCTCCATCATGAAGACCGTCAGGCCCGCGATCGACCGGTTGCTGTCGATGATGGGATTGAGCATGAATTCATAGAAATGGACGGTGTCATTTCTGCGTATTTCCTGGACTATGGTCAGCTGTTTTCCCTCCATTGCTATTTCAATGTGCTCCCTGGCCCGGGAGAACACGTCGGCGCCGATCAGGTCCCGCAGGTTTTTGTTGATGCCGGCCTCGGTGCCATAAAGCCGGTGGACCAGATTTTTGAAGTTGTTATTGAAGGCGGTCAGGTTGTAATGGTGATCAATGGAATAGATCGCGATATTGGGTGGGCTTTCAATGATGGACGAGAGCATTGAAACGGTCTTTTCCAGGATGATATTGGTCTCGCGGTTCTTTGCCGCCGCCTCGTTTGCTTTGGACACGGCCTTTTTATGGATGTTGAAGATCTGGAACGATATGAAATAGGAAAAGAACATGCCGACGGTTATGTCTGATACATAGTCATTGAAGGCGGATGCAGACACCGTGGTCCTGAAATCCGAGAAGAAAACAAAAATCAGGAACACCGCTATGTTCGCGGCGTAATAGAAGAAGATCATGCGGCGCCTGGTCAGCACGATGAGGGGCGTGAAGGTGAGGAGGATGTAAATATAAATGATGGAATCGCCCCGCGCCAGGGGTTCCGACTTGTCAAGAAAGACGATGATCCAGAGCAGGACGTTAAGCATGGTGACGATGGAATGGGCAAACAGGAAAAAATGGCCTTTGCGGAAAATGATAAGCGAGAATAGATTGAAAAAGAAGGCGAACACCGAAGGAATGAGGAGCTCCGGTGTCCGGTTGCCGGATAAAACGACGGAATAGATAATAACGATCGGAATAAGTATCAGGGTCGCCAGGGTAAGGATCAAAAGATTCAGCGCCTTCTGCTGAAGGAGAAAATCCTTGTCCCGATAGGGAGCCATGAAATAGTTAAATAGGGACCTGACCATAGGTTCTATGCGCGATTGCCTGTCATTGGGCGTTTTGTGCCGGAAAATGCCATGAAATCCGCTCCATTTTCATTATCGGATGAAGATTCTATGGCGGTCATTTCTTTATGGTGTGAGAAAGAAAAAATCGATTATAGCCGAAAATGACGGTATTATTATAGAAGCCCCTCCATGACCGGCGAAACACGCGACCGGGGGAACGGCTTATTTCCAATGAAAGGGAGATAAGACATGAGAATCGAATCCACTTCATTACCATCGTGGAAATATCTTCTTGTAAGCGTCTTAATTTTTTTTCAGTTGCTGCCATGGTTCCCCGCCTATCCGGACAGCAAAGATGGCTATTATGGCAAATTAAAAAAATCGACTGAAGAAAAGAACTTCAAGTCCGCCCTGGGCGTCGCGCGGAGCGCCATGGGGGAATATCCCGATGAGGAAGGATTTACCGTGTACGCGATCTGGAGCCTCCGGGAGTTGAAACAGTTTGACGAGGCCATTGCCCTTGGCAGAAAGGCGATGAAGCAGTGGCCCGATTCAAAGGGCATACGGGAAAACCTGGCATGGGCGCTGACGATCTGCGCCGGCCATATCATCGAGAATAAACTGTCAAGGGACCCCCTGCCACTGGCCAGGGAGGGATACAACCTCCATCCAGCCGAGGGGACCATGCTCTGGCTGGGCATCAGCCTCAGGCATAACCGGGAGTTCGCCGGGGCCGAGCGTGTTTTGAAAGAAGGGATGGCCGCCTATCCCTACAGCGCCTATTTTAGACCGAACCTCGCCTGGACCTACATCGAATGGGGCCAGCGAGCCCGGGAAGAGAAAGAGGCGGACAGGGCCCTGGACCTGTTCGCAAAGGCCCATGGCGTTGATCCTGCCAACGAGGGGGCGCTTCTCTGGCATGGCATCGCCCTGCGGGAAAAGAAGGACTTTGACGGGGCGATGCGGCTTTTCATCGAAGGAAAAAAATCATTTCCCGGGAACCGCTACTTTACGGAAAACTTACGGTGGACCTGCGTTGAGTGGGCTGCCCGGCTCACGGACAACAACGAAGAGGAAAAGGCGCGGGCACTTCTGTCCCGGGCAAGGGCTGAGCTTCCCGGTGACCCCTTCATACTTCAGTCCTTGGCCCTGACCTATTTCCGCCGGGACCATAAAAAATGGGAAAGCCTCTCCCGGGAGGCTCTGACCCTGGTGCCGAAGGAAAAGCTGAAGGCCCTGGGGACGTACCAGATGCCGCTCAAGTCCGGGAGGATCATGATCCACCAGGGGAACATGGAGGCCATTACGCACCTGGGCATCGACGCCGGGTACGCCTGGGATTTCGTTCTGGTCAGGGATGACAATTCCTACGGGAAAACCTGGGAAAAGAAGGAGGACCATCTTGTCTTCGGCCAGCCGGTTTACGCGGCCCGGGATGGGATTGTGGACAGCGTCTATGACGGGAGTCCCGACACGGAGCCGGGCAAGAACGGTCCCTTTGAGGTCAACAGGATCATGATCCGCCATCCCGACGGCGAGCTGTCCTATTACGCCCATCTGAGGAAGGGATCGTCCGTCGTCAAGAAGGGCGACACCGTGAGAAAGGGGCAGCAGATCGCCCTGGTGGGCTCGTCGGGGCGGTACGTGGATTTTCCGCATCTTCATTTCCAGGTCATGCGTGACAACCTCTGCGTGGAGGCCCGCATAACCGGCATTGAAATTTTTACCGGCGGCGCATGGCGGGACAAGGGCCCCATCACCCCAGGGAAAAAGGAGCTGCTCCGGTCGACGTGGTAATTATGTCATTCATGCCGGTATTAGATAATCGATAATAAAAATAAAATAGTTATTTTAGCGTTAATATCAATAAAAAACTCATGCTGGTAATTTAACAGAATATTTATTGTCTTTTGTGTACAATTTTAGTATTATTAGATTAAAGGAGGAAGATGAATCAGGCTGATGAAGCTTAATAATTAATTATTCCTTAATTGGCTCAGGTTAATACAGTTATAATAGCAACCCGGCAATCCTATACCTTTTTTTGGAGCTGATTAAGGAGTTTCTATGAGTACACTGATGAAAAGCGCATCACTGCTGGTTTCGGCGATCGCGGTTTTGTTAATAAACTGTGGCAACGGGATACAAACCTCCTCGACAACTCCCCTTTCCTATGTTGGGGTGGATGCTTTAATACCCCTGGCCGTAACCGGCGTATCACCGGATGACGGCAGCACCGGCATTTCCATATCCACAACCATCACGGTCACCTTCAACAAGAATATCGATCCTCTCTCGATTAACGACTCCACATTTCTCGTCAATGGCGCGGCCATGGGCGGCTATTTCAGCTTCGGGACCAACAGCGTGACCTTCAGGCCAGACGTGCCCCTGATCAATCTTGCCGCTTACACAGTGACCCTTACGGATGGGGTGACTGATTCGAACGGAAAAACGCTGGCATCCCCTTTCCTGTGGAGCTTCACCACCGTTGATTATGACCAGGTGGCGGCGCCTTCCTTCAGTCCCATCGGCGGTCATTACACGACGCCACAATCGGTGACGCTACATACCGATACGGCCGGCGCCACAATCCGCTACACCACCGACGGATCGGACCCCGTGTTTTTCGGAACCGATACGCCCAATGATACCGTCATTTCCGTTCCTGATACGATGCTGGTCCGCGCCTACGCCTACCTGGCGCCCCTGTACGACTCCGCGGAAGCCTCCGCACAGTATGTGCTGGCGCCGACGATCGGATACGTCAATCCCAACAGCGGGCCCGATACGGACAGCTTTTACAGAATATCCATCACCGGGACGAATTTCAAGAACTCTCCCTCGGCGCCGGTCGTGACCTTGTTTGACGGCTCGACGACCATCACCGCGGCATCGGTGAATTATATCAACAGCACTGCCATCGACGCTTATTTTGACCTCACCGGCTATGCGGCTGGTAACTGGTCGGTGACGGTGACAAACAGCGATACCGGGTCCGCGACATTGGCAGGGGGGTTCAGGATTTATACCCAGACTATCGGCCTCATCAGCCGTTGGGAATTCAACGGCAATACCGTCGATTCTGGACCGGGTGGTAATGGCGGATCCATCAACGGCGCCGGCATATCCTATTCAGTGGATAGGCTTACCCCGGCTAACCCGACCGGTGCCATCCAGAATGCAAACGCAACGAGTTATGTGCAGGCGAACACCGGCGGATTCCCCACGGGGAGCGCCAACAGGACCATCATGGGATGGATTTATATCAACGCCCATCACGCCGCCAATGAATACCTGTTCGGGTACGGTGACGCCGCCGCTTTTAATGCATATATGCTCTTAGTAGAACAATTCACAAAGACGCTTATCTTCAGCGAGGGAAGCGAATATGTCATAGGGACCACGTACCTGCAGGCCAGCCGGTGGTACCACGTGGCGGTCACCAATAACGGAAATACGATCACGCTGTATGTTGACGGCTTCAAGGACGGCGAAGGAACCTTTGCAACCCTGGCGACCACCACCGCGGGGAACGATATGTACTTCTTCAAGCATCCTCTCTCGGTGACCTATTTCGAAGGTGTCCTGGACGACGTTCGAGTGTATGGACGGGAGCTCTCCCAGGCCGAGATCCAGAGCATCATTGCCGAAAACGGCTTTTTGAATTCTCCCCAGAACGTGTACGCCACGAAAGGGGTCGATCCCTTCTATATAGATGTCACCTGGGACCCGGTGACCAACGCCACCGGATATGACGTGTTGCGGTCGGCCACCCTGACGGGGGCCTATACGGCGGTCAATGCCGTCACCATCACCGGGACCGGATACCGGGACAGCAGCGTAACCACTGACACGATATATTATTACAAAGTGGTCGCCAAGAACGGCCCCATCACGAGCCCCTTGAGCAAGGCGAACATTGGGTACGCCGGCGCCACCAATGTTCTTACCGATAATTTTGAAACAGGAGCCTATTCCACTGACTGGACTTCCGTGACAGGCGCCGGTACGACAACCTACGCGGTGGTCAACGGCTCCGGTTACGGAGGCACCTGGGGTCTGTCGGTGACAGAGCCCACATGTCCCTCCGGATGCGGATTCGGCAACCAGGTCATTATGACAAAGAACTTTGCAACTGCCGCGTCCTATGTCAGCGTCAGCCTCCGGTTCTACCGGCAAATTGCGAGCGGCGGCGAGGTGCGTGTTTATATCAATAACACCAATCCATCCGATGACACCGGCTGGATCAGGTTTTTCAACCAGACCCAGCCTGGCGGGTCGTGGCTCCTCCGTTACTTGATTTATTTCGGGGAGCCGGGGACTATCAACAGCGTCACCATCGTGTATACCGATATGAACATAACGAGCTCGCCGCTTCTGGTGGATGATATCGTGATATACTACAAGTGAGGCATGGAAGGGCGCTGCAACCGGATCACCGGATCGAAGAGGCGCATTTTACTTGCCAGCATCAAAGCGATATCGTCTCATGGCCGCCATGAAGGAACTGTATCCCGGCATATTCCTGGTCACGGAACGGGGCGGGTGGGGGCCCATGCGGCCTCCAATGAATATCTATATCCTGACCGGCGAACAGGGCCTGGTCTACGACGCCGGTTACGGCACCGGCGGGTCGGTACGATATCTCGTCCGTGAGATCCGGAGCATCGAGGAGCTCTGTCGTGGACGGGGAGAGGCCTGCTCCATCACCAGGGTCCTGCCGAGCCATGCCCACCCGGACCATTTCTCCGGCCTCTGCGCCCTCAGGTACGAGCTCGGCCTGAAGATACTGCTCACGAGGATGATGACGGACACCATCGGGTCACGGGAGATGTACCGGGAATCGTACCGGGTCGATAAGGAGCGGCGCAACGCCCTGGCTCGCATCGCCGTCGAGCGCGTCATCGGCCCCGTGGTGTCGCGTTTTTACGAGGCCCTGTACGGGACCCGGTTCATAGCCGATCCCGATGAGATCGTCGGCGAGGGCGCCGCGCTGGACATCGGCGGCAGGAGCTGGCGCGTCAAAGCGTCGCCGGGACATTCTCCGGACCACATCTCCCTTTACGACGAAGGGTCGGGTATTCTCCTGGGCGGCGACAACGTGCTCAGGAGCGTCACCACCTGGCTCGGCCCGCCAAAATCCGACCTGGACGACTACATCCGCACCCTGGAGACGATACGGGACCTGCCGCGCCTCAGCGTCATCCTGGGCTCCCACGGGAGCGCCGTGGACAATCCCCGGGAGCGCATCGATGAGATCATCCAATGGCGCAGGCAACGCCTTGACCATGTCCTTGAGGCGGTCAGGAAGGGCGGCGGCGCTGGCATCTCCAAGGATGATGTGCTGCGCGCCATCTACCGCGGTGAGGGAATGATGAAGCGCTACATGGCCGACGGCTGGGTCGACCTGTCCCTGCGCAGCCTCGCCGATGACGGGAGAATACGGGAGGTGTCTCCCGGAAGGTACAGGGCCTGCAATTAGTGATTTTTTTCAAAACATCATGGGGAATATATTGAAATCCACTCAAAACATTATTACATTGTTCCCTGATCAGCCCTGGCTGTTGCCGTTAAGTCGTACTGAAAAAAAATGGAGGTTCCATGATGAAAATGTTCAAGATCGTTTTCTCTGTCGTAGTGGCTCTTGTGATGTTCTTTGGCATTGATTCTTCCTTTGCTCAAAAGAAGGATAGACCCCATATGAAATGCCAGGAGCGATTCAAGGCCATGGACGTGAACAAGGATGGAAAGGTCACTTTCGATGAATTCAAAAAGGTGAAGCATCCCCACGGCAATACCAAGGAAGTTTTCAAGGCAAAGGATAAAAACAACGATGGATACCTCACGATGGATGAGCTCTGCGCCGGCAAGGGACCCGGAACAGGCAAGGGGAAGGGGAAGTTCAATAAGTAGATCCCTTTAGTCGCCACAACGTTCGGTTGCAATTCTTAAGGGTGCCTGCGGGCCGGAGGAAATATCCGGCTAGCTATGATATCTCGGGTAATGTTTCACGGCTATATCCATGATGGCCCTCCGGAGGCGGTCCACGGCCGCCAGTTTCTCCTTTGCCGGGCCGCTGATTTCGGCAGATTTGATGCCGCTCATGTTCCAGTTATTATCCATACCCTCGATGCGTATCTCCCCTGCGCGCTCCTTCGCCGCAATGGAAAGGGAGACCTTGAACCATGTGCCGATGTTGTTGCGGGGTCGGGTCTCATTATAATTTTTAAATAGCCCCCATGATTCAGCGCCCTTGATCAACGCGGCTTCCTGGTCGGCTGTAAGGACAAACTCGGTTTTCCTGTGGGGGCATTCCCCGCGCTCGCATTTACCGTACGGGCCGTAATAGGTCACACGGCCTCCGGATATCCGGCACGAGTAGACGTGCTGATGGCCGTCCTTGCTGGTTTCCCCCCTGGTGAAGGCAAGCTCCACCCTGAGACTGCCGCCGCTGCGGTCCGTCGCCGCCATGGCATCTCCGCAGTGCCGGCCTCCGGCGGGAATCTGCGAGGTCCCCCAGCCTGCCGTGGGGAGTGCTGACGGCGTGAAAAGGAGCAGTAATGCCGTTATTATGCTTGAAAGAAAAAAAGTATTGGCGCTCCATTGTCGTATCATTGAAATTTCACCTCCGATGTTACATCCGGTTGTGGATGCCGGCCGGATACCATTTTATATTGAGTCGAAAGGGGCTGTCGAGTACAATATGCCCGGCAGGCAACAATGGTCAGTCGCAAAATATTAAAGGAATAATCATGGTTAAGCCAAAAAGAAAAAATCATCTCGGCGAGTTTCCCCTGCGGCGGAAGCTTGTCTCGACATTGTTGTTAATGGCGCTCTTCGCCGGTGGCATTGCGGTCATATATCCCTATGAAACATGGCTCATCGGCGCATACCTGGCGCTCTGGATTGTATCTTACCCGGTCATATTCGCCGGCACCTGCCGCTACTGCGCCAATTACGGCAAACCCTGCCCGGTCGTCCTGGAAGGAGGGATGGTGCACAGGTTCTTTAATCGCGCCGATAAGCCCTTTGGCATGATGCAGCTCGCCTGGGCTTCGGCCGCATACATGCTCCGCATAGCCGTGCCCTGGGTCATAATTGTCCAGTATCAACTATGGCCATGGGGAATCATCTACGGGATGATCTTCGTGTCATACTGGTTTTTTCATCTCAGGATTACCGGGTGTCCCAATTGCGTCAATTATGACTGCGTCCTCAATCCCGGCCGGGAGTGAATACTTCCACGATCACTGCCTCAGTCCCTCGATGATGCGGGCTATCGTTTCGGCGGCATTGCCGGCCAGAAAGTTTACATTCGGCCTGGAGTAAAGGGTATTCTCAACGCCTGAATAGCCGGGCCTGGTATCGAGGTTGCACACGATCACGGTCCGGGCCTCGTCGGCCCTGAGGATCGGCATGCCATAGATGGGGGTCCCTTCGGCGGTAATGGCTGCCGGATTCACCACGTCGCAGGCGCCCACCACCAGGACCGCATCGGCCGCGGAGAATTCGGGATTGATCGCTTCCATCTCGCAGAGATGATCGTAGGGAATGTCCACCTCGGCCAGCAGCACATTCATGTGCCCCGGCATTCTTCCCGCCACCGGATGGATGGCGAACTTCACTTCGGCGCCCCGCCTTTCCAGCAGGTCATAGAGCTCCTTTACCTTCTGCTGCGCCTGCGCAAGGGCCATCCCGTAGCCCGGTATGATGATGACGCTCTTCGCCTCAGCCAGGGCGCCGATTGCCCCTGCCATGGCGTCTTCGCGATTGCCCTGCTCCGCGGGCGCTTTCGGCGGGGGAGCCGGGGTGGCGCTCTGCGCTGCCGCCGCCTGATTGCGGATGCCGATAAAGATGTTGCCGAGGCTCCGGTTCATGGCCCGGCACATGACCTGGGTAAGGATGGAGCCAGAAGCGGCCACGGTGGCGCCGCAGACCACCAGGAGCCTGTTTTGCATGATGACGCCGCAGAAGGCGGCAGCGAGCCCGGCAGCGGCGTTGAGGAACGAAATGAGGACCGGCATGTCGGCGCCGCCGATGCGCACCGCGAACACGATTCCGAAGGCGATAGAAAGGGCGATCATGGCCACGGCGAAGGGGGCGGGCGGATCGGTGGTGTAATGAACGCCGAATCCCGCGCCTGCGACGGCGAGGGCCAGGCCCGCCAGCATCAGGTTGTGCGCCGGAAACACCACGGGGGTCTGCTTTATCTTATTGGCGAGCTTGCCGCCGGCCACCATGCTGCCGCTGAAGGTGGCCGCGCCGATGGCCATGCCCAGGAGGCCCGACACCTGCCCCACGGAGCTGACCGCAGCGCCGGCGCGCGTGAGCTCGATGTACGAGATGAGTAAGGCGGCGACGCCGCCGGCCCCGTGCTGGAACGCGACCATGGCCGGTATCTGTATCATGGTGACCTTCGCGGCCACGATCCATCCCGCGGCCGAGCCGGCTGCCACGGCTGCCGCCACGATCGCCGGGTCCTCCACGCCGTTCCGGTACAGCACCAGGCCCGCGGCGCACCCCAGGGCGACGGCGGCCGTCAGGTTGCCGAAGCGCGCCGCCCGGGGAAACCTGAACTGGTATATGCCGGCGAAGAGCAGCACGATTATCATGAGATCGCTTGCGATGGTGGTCGGTTCGGTCATCCTGTCCTCCTTGTGATACTGCCTCTACCGGGCGGGCCCGCCGTTATCGGGCGTCCGGTTCGTTCGCAGCGCGCGCAAACCCCGGAGCCGTGCCGCGGTGTATTTTATTTTTTCCTGAACATGGCCGTCATGCGTGCCGTGATCACGAAGCCGCCCACCAGGTTGAAGGCCGCCATGGCGAGGGCCACGGCGGCCACCGCTTTCTCCGCGGCGGTCGTCTCCACCGAGAAGAGTATGAGCCCTCCCAGTATCGTGACGGCGGAAATGGCGTTGGTCATGGACATGAGGGGCGTGTGGAGAAGGGGCGGGACCCGGGATATGAACAGGTACCCGACGATGAACGAGAAAGCGAGCACGGACATCATAATCAGCAGTTCTGTCATGGGACTTCCTCCGGTCGTATGGTTTTCACGCGGAACCGTTCCGGCATTTCCGCGTTACTTTACTTCGGCCATCGCCTCGAGGGCGCCCGCGTGCACGATCTCCCCGTCGATGGCTGTGAGAGACGACGCGATGATCTCGTCCGAGCGGTCGAGGCTGATGGCGCCGTCTTTTACGACGTACTGCACGAAATTGAGTATGTTGTTCGCGAACATCCAGGTGGAGCTCGTCGGCACGGAGCCCGGGATGTTCTTTGTGCCGAAGATGGTGACGCCGTGCTCCACCGCGGTCTCGCCGAACTTCGTCAGCTCGCAGTTGCCTCCCTGGTCGATGGAGATGTCGACAATCACGGAGCCGGGACGCATGGATTTTACCATGTCCCCTGTCACCAGCATGGGCGCGATCCTTCCCGGCACGAGGGCGGTGAGGATGAGGATATCGGATGCGGCCACCGCCTCGCGGATCGCCTGCCGCTCCTTCGAGATCCATTCGTCGGACAGGTGCTGGGCGTAGCCGCCGCGGCCGATGGCGACCTCGGGGGGAACACCGGTTTCGACCACCTTCACGCCCAGGCTCCTCGCCTGCTCGATGGCGTCGGGCCGCACGTCCGCGGCGGTAACGACGGCGCCGAGCCGCTTGGCGGTGGCGATGGCCTGGAGACCGGCAACGCCGGCGCCGATCACGAAGACCTGGGCCGGCTGTATCACGCCGACCGCGGTGCCGATCATGGGGAGGAACCGGGTAAAGACCCCGGCGGCCATGATGATGCTCTTATATCCCGCCACGGTGCTCATGGAGGTGAGCGCGTCCATGGCCTGGGCGCGCGTTATCCGCGGTATGCCGTCGAGGGTGAGCCCGGTGACGCCCTGCTTTGCGAGGTCGCGGATCATCCGGTGGTTGACCGGCGACGCGGGGTGGAGAAAGCTGATGAGGACCTGGCCCTTCCTCATCATGGAGACCTCGTGCCGGCCCCTGGCCTCGTTGAAGACGGGCTCCTTGACTTTCAGTATGATGTCCGCCGCGGCATAGATTTTTTCGCAATCGGGCTCTATCTCCGCGCCAGCCGACCGGTATTCATCGTCGGAGAAGTGAGCGCCGGCGCCGGCCCCCGACTCGATCACCACCCGGGCGTCCTGGGCGACGAGCTTTTTCACGGTGTCGGGGATGGCCGCCACCCTGAATTCATGTTCCATGATCTCTTTTGGTATCCCTACGATCAGGCCTTTAAAGTTCATACGCACGCTCCTTGCTTGAGAATCGACGCTTGGAAACGAACGGCGCGGTTCCATATAGTTTAGTTAGTCAACCAACTAAACTATATGGTCCGGTTTGTCAATACATTTTTATGCATTCATTCCTTGTTCATCACGCCAATAATGAGATTGAGCATCCACATCATGAGTTCCTTCGGGTTGATCTCGTCCTTGGGCATCAGAACCGAGAAGAGCGACATGCCTTCGCTGAAAGGCACGAGCAGAAGGCTGATTTTTTTGGCCTCGGCGGAACGGGGAAAAGAATGGTCGATCACCTGCTTGATTGTTCGGAACCATTCCCGGTAGAGGTTCTGGAGCTTGAGGCGCACCTTTTTATTGTACATGGCGATCTCCCATATCTCGACGAACACGCGCGACAGGGTGTCGTCGAGGGAGAGGCGGTCCATCATGAACTCGGCGAAGTCCCGCAAATACGCCTTCTTGTCGATCTTCCGCCTGCTGTGCGAATCAACCCACTCCTGGTACATGTCGTGATAGTGCACCACGACCCAATCGATATAGTTCAGCAAGATGTCTTCCTTGTTCTTGAAGTAATAGTGGAGGACCCCGTGGTTGACGCCGGCCGTCTTCGCTATATCCTTGATGGATGTTTCGCTGAATGATTTTTTAAGAAGGCATCTCGTGAGCGCCTTGTAAATCTGTATCCGCCTCTCTTCCTGAACGCTTTTCCGGGGCATGGCCGTCACCTTGTTCCGCCGCGCCAGCGATGGTGTGTTCCGGGCGGCGGTTCTGTGCTATTAATATATCCATTCTGTCGCGTATCGCAAACAAATAGTCAAGAAAAGAATAAAAATAAAGAAAAGCAAATGAAAAAAACCGGGAAGATAGAAAAAGATATTGACCTCCGGCGATGTCCTGCTATAAATTAGTTGGATGACTAACTAAAAAATATCTTGCCGGCCCGCATTCCGGACGGGTCCGGCGCCGCGATCTATCTCGAACACCGCAGAAGCCGTATTTAAATCATCATAATGAGGAGGATGCCGATGAGCCTTCGTGAATACAAAAAGAAGAACAGGGCTGAAAAGGAAGCAAAGCTGAAGCTGTTCGGCAGGCACATCTCGCACGGACAGGTCCGCTATCTGAGATGCGCGCACCTTGACATGCACGAGGACCGCAGGTCGGGGATCAAATTCATCGAAAAAGAGACCGGAAGGCCGATCATCGACGCGTTTTCCTCCGCCGGATGCTTTAACGTCGGCAGGGGAAACCCGTATGTCATCGAAGAGCTCGCCGGCGCCGCCAGGGAGTATGACATGGGGAGCGCGCTCCTGCTCTCCCCCGAGAAGATAGAATTCGCCAAAAAGCTGGTTTCGATCTGCCCGGGCGACCTGAATAAAATGCTCTATGCCGGCAGCGGGGCCGACGCCATAGAGGGCGCCCTCAAGCTCGCCCTTGGCGCCACCGGACGGAAAGAGATCATCTCGATGGATAAGGCCTATCACGGCCATTCCGGCTTTACCCTTTCGGCGAACGGCAAGGACTATTACAAGGAAATGTTCCGGCCCCTCATGCCCGATTTCAGGTTTGTCCATCATGGCGACCTCGGCGAGGTGAAGAAGGTAGCGTCGCGGAACACGGCCGCGATCATTCTCGAGCCGGTGCAGGGGGAGGGGGGGATCCACGTGGCGACCGCCGAATATCTCAGGGGACTGCGTGGGCTCTGCGATGATCTCGGGATCATGCTGCTCTTCGACGAGGTGCAGACCGGGTTCTGCCGTACCGGGAAGTTCTGGGGCTCCGAGCACTCCGGCGTCGTGCCCGACATCATGATGGTGGCCAAGTCGATAGGCGGCGGCGTATACCCGAACGCCGCGCTTGTCTACCGCGATATCCCGCTCCTGACCGGTTTTGTGAACAAGAACCCGTTTTTCCACGTGTCCTCGGGCGGGGGCACGGACCTCGGGTGCCGCGTATCCTCGAAGGTCATCGATTACCTGGTAGAAAACAAAGTTTGGGAAAACGCGGCGCGGGCCGGCAAGCGGTTCAAGGATGGACTGAACGAGATCACCAGCGAGAACCCCAGGATCGTGAAGGAGGTCCGCGGCCAGGGCCTGATGATCGGCGTTGAATATCAGTACGAATTTATCGGCGCTCTCATGGCGGACTGCCTCGCGCGGGAAGGGGTATGGGCGGTCTTTTCCGGGAACGCCCCCCAGGTCATGCGCTTTCAGATCCCGATCATGGTCACCATGGAGGAGATCGAGGACCTCCTGGTGCGGATACGCAAGGCGGTGAGGAGGATGAAACCGTACCTGGTGATCTTTTTCCCCATGGCGAGAATCCCGTTCATCAGGATGATGCTCGACAACATGCATGTTCAGATAAAGGCGTTCAATTTCCTGAGGGATCTCGAAGAGTTATTCTCATAAAAAGGAGCCATGCAATGAATGTGAAACGTGTTAATAAACAATCACTGATGAGAACGGCCGAGCAGGTTTTCTCGAAGGGCCTGGTGGCGGCCCTTGCCGAAAAAGGCCTTGATGTACTTGAAGGAGAAAGGGCGGGCGTCATCCTGTGCGATACCGACGGGAAGAGCTATATCGATTGCTACACCTCGGCCGGGATCTACAACCTGGGGCGCAATAACGAAGAGCTGCGCTCGGAGTTGGAGGCCTCGGTCCGGAAGGTCGACCAGGGCAATTTCATCATGCTTTCCGAGGAGAAGGCGCTTCTCGGTCAGAAACTTGCCCGGTTTGTTCCCGGGAACCTGGAGTCGGTCCTGTACACGGTGGTGCGCGGCGAGCCGGTCGATGCCGCCTGCAAGCTTGCCCGGGGACACACCGGCCGGCCGGAGCTTGTAACGGTCGACGGAGGATGGTACGGGCAGACCGGCTTCGCGGTAACCCTGTCTGAGCGGACCGGTAAGGGAATGTTCGGGGCGCTTATTCCCGCGGTGGCGACGGTCCCCTTCGGTGACATTGGCGCCATGAAGAGGGCCGTTTCGCGGAAGACCGCGGCGGTCATCATGGAGCCTGTACAGGCGGAGAATGGCTGCCGCCGGGCCGGCGCGGAATATTACCGTGAGCTGCGCAGGATCTGCGATAGAAAGGGAGCGTTCCTGATATTCGACGAGACCCAGACCGGTTTCGGAAGGACGGGAAAAAAGTTCGCCTACGAGCATTACGATATCGTGCCGGACATCCTTATCCTTGGTGAAGCCATGAGCGGCGGCGTGTTCCCCATGACGGCCCTCATGTTTACCATCAAGACCAGGAAGTTTTTTGACGCGCACCCCCTGATTCACATGTGCACCTTCGGCGGGCACGACATCGGGTGCCGGGTCGCCATGAAGGCCCTGGACCTGTACGAGGAGACGAAGCCCTGGGAGAGCGCGGTCCTGATGGGCGAAAAGCTACACGCAGCCCTGTCCGGTATAGCCGCCGGAACTCACGGGAAGGTTTCCGTCAGCGGCATAGGCCTGCTGCAGGCGCTCCTGTTTAGGGATGATGCCACGGCGGCGCGGTTCTGCCGCGAAGCCCGCAAAATCGGTCTCCTGGCGGTCCAGGGCGAGGTGGCCGCGAACAGCGTGGTGTTCAGGCCCTCGCTGACGATCGATATAGACGGCATCGCGGAAATCGAATTACGCGTCCGCAGGGCGATGGCGAAGGTTCTGTAGGCTTTTACCGGAGCGGGACGATATCAGTCCTTTTCCACGGTGAAGCTTTTTTCAAAGGCCTTCCAGCTTTCGCTCCTCACGCCGTTGCGTTCGCTCCCGCTGTACGATTCCAGGCCGGGGACGATCTTGATCCTGACGCGGCCGCCCCTGTCGCCGATGACGCCGCTGTGGCGCGCGGCGGCGCAGATCGAGGAGTCCGCGGTGTAGGTGTCGGTGCCCCAGAGGGACCCGCCCCGGCACCCTGCCGGACAATCGTAAGTCAGGGTTTCTCCAGGGGCGGCCCCCAGGTCCTTCGCGGAAATCGCGCAGGGTTCCTTGGGAATGGTCAGTGCAACCATGTAATTATGAAGGCCCTTATTTTGATCGTAGAAGTAGCCTATGCCTATCTCGGTAAACGCCGGATCAAAGAGGCCTTTTATATCCTTCACATCCTTAAGTATATAGGGCTCCAGGTTAAGGTCAGCGTCAAATAATGCATTCCACCGGTAGTATAGCCCCTGTGTGGCATAGTGCTGCTTTGCCATTTCCTTCCAAATGTCCGGCTCTCTTCCGTTTACGTTTTTTTCGATTATATACTGCTTTAACGCACTGTCCAGGTTCTCGGATCTGGTGAATTCCTTGAGGCCCCTGCCGCGCCTTTCCGCGTTCACCATCTGCATCAGGGCGGCGGCTCTCCGGCGGCGGTTTCCGTCGCTGTTGTATTCATCCCCTATGTTCGATTGCTTCAGAGTCGTAATATCGAAGCGGGCGTTATAGGAATATGTTCCCGTGGGACAGCGGCCGCCGCACCTGAACTCACGTCCCCAGGTCTGGACCTCGTCGGTTTTTCTCTGGACCCCGTCGAGGGTGTAGAGAAAATCGTTGCCGCGGTAGAAGCCGATCAGGGTTCCGCTGAAGTAGCCGAAATAGGGGACCGCGGAAGTCATGGACACGTCCACCGGTATCCATCCGTAGCGCTCCAGGTAGAATTCGGGCCACACGTGACCGCTGAACTCAGCTTTGTCATTTTTCGATCCGCCGGTGACATACCGGGCCGGGATGCCATGGTGGCGCAGCAGGGAGATATACACGGTGGAGAGGGCCCAGCAATCTCCGCCCCGGTTGTTGAATATGTCGGTGAGGTTCCCGTACTTACCCGTGGTTTTCCATTTCAGGGCCTTCTGCAAAGCCTGAAAGGCGTTCCGCGCGTACTCCAGGTCGTTCTTCGATGTCTTGCGCAGGGAATTCCCCATCTCCTTGATTTTCGGATGGTTGATCTCAATGGAGCCGTAATCGCGGGTGTTTTTCCTGTATTCATCGGTAGTCTTATCGTAGGGATAGATTTCGCCGATGGAATTGAAGTCTACATGGACGCTGTACACCGTGATGTCGTATTCAAGCTGGATGTCGTCGGGGAGGCTGTTTACTCCCTGGTTTACCAGTATGCGCTGGTTATCGTTGTCGAAGGGAATGAGCTTCCCCTTGTTGAATGACACCAGTCCCACGTCGTGGTACTGGTTCGTGGTCGGCACGGGGCTGAGCAGGTAGAGCCTGAAGTCCCCGGCCCCGGAGAAATCATAGGCGTTTTTGTCGAGCTTCAGGGTCATTTTCACGTGGTACTTCGTGGGAAATTGCTTCAGTATCACGTTCTTTTCGTTCGACCGCACGGCACCGCTCCCCGCGATCACCAGCAGTAAGATGGAGAGAGAGATGGATGCATATCGTGTTGTTGAATGTCGTGTTTTCATGTTTCCGCGTATAATTGATTATGCTGAACCTGTCCAGTATTTTATCGCAGAGAGTGAAAACCCCTGAACGAGGGTGCTGCATTTTGCTCCGACACCCTAAAGAACCGATAACTATCGTATTGGAGGCCCAGCCCCCGATATTACCGATAACTATCCAGTTATCATTTACTCTGACCCATGAAAATCTGAACATTTGTTTACCGATAACTATCGGCGTTGAAACTGCTCTGACCCCGAAAATAAGGTTTAGCCGTTACTCTGACCCCGAGATGCCCGGCCTGGACGTTACTCTGACACCCTCAGATCACCGATAACTATCCGGCTTTACAATCCAATCCCCTGAAAAATTATTCTTGATTTAACTTCCCCTATCCCGCCACCATTGAACTCGTTTCATCATACCCTCCAGGAGTATTTCATGAAAAGGACCATGCTGATACCGGCGTTCATACTTGCCGCAATGATTGCCGCTGACCCGGGCCACGGCGCCATCCGGGACGCCGGCGAATACCTGAAAAAGAACGTGGTGACGAAAAAGCTCTCAAACGGCATCACCGTGATTCTCCTCAACCGCGGGTATGCGCCGGTACTGGCTTTCGAGATTTCCTTTCGCGTCGGATCGGTGGAGGAAAGCTACCGCACCATGGGCGCCGCCCACCTGCTGGAGCACATGCTCTTCAAGGGGACCGAGACCATCGGCACCAGGGACTGGGGCAGGGAGCGGGCCATCCAGGGAAGGATGGAGGCCGTTGGGGAGACCATCGACCGCCTGAAGCTCACCGACCCGAAGAACGCGCGCCTGCCGGCCCTGGAATCCGAGCTGAAGCGCCTCCAGAAGGAACAGGCGGCGCTGGTCGTGAGCACGCCCTACGACGCCATCTACGCGGAGAACGGCGGAGTCGGATTCAACGCCTCGACCTCCAAGGACAAGACCGGTTATTATATCCAGCTGCCGGCGTCGAAGCTGGAGATGTGGGCGAAGATGGAATCGGAGCGCCTCATCAGCCCGGTGCTGCGGGAATTCTACCTGGAGCGAAACAACGTGCTCCAGGAGCGGCTCATGCATTACGACTCCATCGGCACCGGTCTTATCTATGAAAGATTCATGGCCACGGCGCTCGTCGCCCATCCGTACCGGCACCCCATCATCGGATGGCGGTCCAATATTCCCTTTCTGTCGATCGAGGATGTGCGGAAATTTTACCGCGACAACTACGTCCCGTCCCGCATGACCATCACCATCGTGGGGATGCAGGACACGGCGCGCACCGTCGAGGTGCTGGAAAAATATTTCGGCGCCATTGAGGAGCGCCCCGCCCCGGCCCCGGTGACCGTGAAGGAGCCGAGGCAGACCGGTGAGCGGCGCTTCACCATGGCCTTCGAGGCGAACCCCTATCTCATCATCGGCTGGCACAAGCCCGCGTTCCCGTCGACCGACGACCTGGCCTGCGAGGTCATCGGCGAGATGCTCACCGGTGGGAAATCGTCCCGCCTCTACCGGGCCCTGGTGCTGGAGAAGAAGATCGCCTCGTCGGTGAGCGCCTGGAACGGCGCCCCGGGGTCGCGCTACGACAATCTCTTCACCATCTTCGCGACGCCGCGGCAGCCCCACACGGCGGAGGAGCTCGAGCGGGCCATCTATGACGAGATGGGCCGCTTCTTCGAGGACGTCTCGGAAGCGGAGCTGCGCAAGGTGATCAACGGCATCGAGTCGGGGGTCGTCTTCGATCTCGAGACGAACAAGGGTATCGCCGGCATCCTGAGCTACTACCAGACCATATACGGCAGCTGGAAATACGCGGCCGATTATCTTGCCATGATAAAGAAAGTCTCCATCAAGGACGTGAAAGCCATGAAGGACAGGTATTTTACTGAATCAAACAGGACCGTGGGCATACTCGTGGACAGCCGCGTCGCCGGAGGTAAAAAATGAAACGGATACCATTGATAGCCGTGCTGCTCGCGCTTGTCCTGTCCTGGGGCGCCGATCGTCCCGCTTCGGCGCAGTTTTCGCCTGACGCGATCAAGCTCCCGCCGGTGGAAAAGTCCATCCTGAAAAACGGCATCCGCGTTTTCTGCATCAGGGACGAGCTTCCCCAGGTGACGGTGATCGCGTCGATCGGCTTCGGCAAGCTCTACGAAAAAAAGGAAAGCGCCGGGATCTCCGATGTGATCGCCAGGGCCATTTCCCTGGGCGGATCGAAGAACTATCCGGGTCCGGCCCTCCATGAAGCCGTCGATTCCATGGGAGGGCGCCTGTCCGTGGCGTCGTCATGGGAGGGAACGGTAATTTCCCTGAAAGTGCTGGAGCGCTTCAAGAAGGAAGCCTTCGCCATCGTCGCGGACCTCGTGGCCAATCCCGCCTTCGACCAGCGCTCCCTGGATACTGCCAAGGGCCTTGTAGCCGATTCGATCAGGCGGAAGTACGATGACCCGGCGGAGATCGGCTTCGAAAGGGTCAGGGACATCATATTCGGGGGTGAGGGATACGGATCGATGCCGACGGCGGAGAAGGTCGGCGCCTACACCGTGGAGGACGTGAAGCGTCTCTGGGGGACCTATTGCGCCGGCCGCAACATCATGATAGGCGTATCGTCGTCGATGGATTGCGCCGAGGCGAACAGCCTCTGCCGCGAGCATTTTTCCGCCGTCGCGCCGGGCTTTGGGAGTTCCTACGACGCGGACCGGACCGCCATCCTCGCCCGGGTGAAGGCCTCCCGTGGGAAGATTTTCTTCTATCAAAAGGACATTCCCCAGTCCATGGTCATCGTGGGCACCGTGGCGCCCGATGTGTCTTACGCAGGCGGATACGCCCTCGAGATCATGAACTTTATCCTGGGAGGGGGGTCATTCAACTCCCGCCTTATGACCGAGATCAGGGTCAAGCGCGGCCTCGCCTACGCGGTGCAGTCCATCATGAAGTTTCGCTATAAAACCGGGGTCTTCCTCGCCTTCGCCCAGGTGGAGAACAAGACCCTCGGCGAGGCCCTGGGTCTCCTGAACCAGAACATAGACAGGATCGCCCATGAGAAGATCTCCGGTGAAGAGATGGAATGGGCGCGGAAATCGACCACCAACAGCTTCGTGTTCCAGTTCGATACGCCGATGAATATTCTTTCCAATTACATGTATATCGCCTACAACAACCTGCCGGAGGATTATTTCACCGGTTACATCGGCAGGATCAACGCGGTGGCGGCGCAAGATGTCCTCGCGGAGGCGGGGATGCTCTTCGATACCGGCCTTGTCACTGTTGTAGTTGGAAACGAATCGGTGATTCCGGACTTGAAAAAATTCGGGGAAGTTGTTATCATTAAATAATTACTGCCCCTCACCCGCCCCTCCGGGGCACCCTCTCCCATTAAGCTTGAAAAAAAGGAGAGGGTTTTGAAAAATAAAATTTAATCATGCCAACCCCCCTCGCCTTTCTTCAATTCTTAATGGGAGAGGGGGATCAAGGGGGTGAGGGGATAATGATGAAAGCAATAACATGGAACAGGGCATCGTAATTGAAATACGGGACGGCATGGCCCTGGTGGAGACCGGAGTCTCTTCCAGTTGCGAGGGCTGCGCAGCCGGCCATTCCTGCCTCATCGGCTCGGACGGAGCGAAGCGGCGCCTCTGGATGGACAATGACGGAGGCGCCAGGGTCGGCGATGAGGTGGCCTTCCGTATCGCCGGCGCGGCGGTGGTCATGAGCGCCGTCGTCGTGTACCTTGTCCCGGCTGCCATGCTCATTGGCGGCATCATACTGGGGGCATCAGCGGGAGCAACCTTCGGACTTAAGGGCGATCTCCCTCTGATAGGGGGAGGCGCGGCGGGGCTGATCCTTTCAGTCCTCTTTTCGCTGGCCGCGTCAGCCCTAATGAAGAAAAAAAAAGTCGCCGAACCCCGGATGGTAGACATAACGCGGAGGGGCGGGTCAATTAATTGCGGTTGAAAGCTTAATCCGGCAGGGCGATATTCCGACATTAATAGAGACGCGCGCGGAAGCACGGATCGTGTATAGTGCTAATGCGTATTTCTTATGTATTTCGTTTAAATATTTACAGGGTCAAAGGGGCGAAGCCCCTTAAAAGCCCCGCAGGGTCTCCCCTGCGGCAGGAGGGTTGAGGGCGTAGCCCTCACTACGGAGCGTGTATAGTGCTAATCCTTATTTTTTATATATTTCGTTTAAATATTTATAGGGTAAAAGGGGCGAAGCCCCTAAAAAGCCCCGCAGGGTCTACCCTGCTGTAGGAGGGTTGAGGGCGTAGCCCTTACTACGGATCGTGTATAGTGCTAATGCGTATTTCTTATGTATTTCGTTTAAATATTTACAGGGTCAAAGGGGCGAAGCCCCTTAAAAGCCCCGCAGGGTCTCTCCTGCGGCAGGAGGGTTGAGGGCGAAGCCCTCAATATGGAAAATTAGTTCAAGGATGAACCGCATGAGTAAAAAAGTAATTGATTTAATGACCTATCGGATTGAAAAAACGTTAAAAGAGAACGGTTTTGAAGTAAAGAAAGACGACAACAGGAACGTTAAGATACTTATCAAGTTGTCGAATAATGACTAGAGACATGCCCCGTGTCCCACGCTGATGGGGGGGACACGGGGCATTGTTTCGCAGAAAAGCAGGTGAGCGAGATGGCAAACGATATTGAAGCAAAACGGCAATCCATCAGGGATGAATTGGATAAACTGAATTATGAATTCAAGGTGGAGATCCCCAAAAGGATAGCCGAGGCGCGCTCGTACGGCGACCTGAAGGAAAATGCCGAGTATCACGCGGCCCGGGAGCGGCAGTCCTTTGTCCAGGCTTTGATATCCCAGCTAAACGCCCAGCTCGGCCAGCTGAAGGCCCTTAACCCCGACGATATAGCGGACGACCGGATCGGCTTCGGCGCCACGGTCAGCGTTATCGACCTGGACAGCGATGACCGGATGGAATTCATTTTCGTTGCGCCCAACGAGGTGGACCCCTCGGCGGGGAAGATATCGCTATCTTCGCCCATCGGCAACGCCATGCAGAACAAGAAGGTCGGTGAAACGGTCGAGGCCGTGATCCCCGCGGGGACCAGGAAGTACTACGTTGAAAAGATAGTCACCATCCACGGAAATATTCTGGAAGAAAAATATAAGGGTTAGCAATAAAAAAGCCGGTCAACTGCCGGCTGTGAAGATTGGAGACGACGAGAATCGAACTCGTGACCTCTTGAATGCCATTCAAGCGCTCTCCCAACTGAGCTACGCCCCCGGTCAGAAATTTTCAATTATTTGAAATGCCCTTTTTTGTCAATATTATTTTTTCACCTTCAGTAATTATTATTGTTTGAGTTCCTCAGGCCTTGAGGTTTTTTCTGACGCTCCATGGTTGAATATATTCATTGTAATATAATGATATTCATATCCTGACCCAATACTCCGATAATAATGTCAGGTTATTTTTGTCTGGATTGCCCGGGTCTTCCATTAACAATGGAAAAATACAATCTTGACAGAATGACCAGCCGGTACTACAATATACAAAAGTCACTCTACGGATTGGCGTATTCATGATACTGACCTATGTAATCGTTTTTCTCTTCATTATAATCCTCGCGGGGATCATGCTGTACGTTATCAACTCCTTTGTTCTCCCGCGGAAAATCGAGGAAATCGCCCGCATGATAGAGGCGGGCCAGACACGGCAGGCGATCAAAAAACTTACCGATTTACTGGAAAAGGACGACCGCAATTCCTACGCGCACTATCTCCTGGCCGAGGCCTACCTCAAGGAAGGCAATGTCAAGTTCGCCATCGTCGAGTACCGCCAGGTCTTCAAATACGGGAAATACGGCGACCAGTTTAAGGAGAGCGACGTTCGCAAGAAGCTCGCCAAGCTCTACATGGATCAGGGCCAGATCGAGGACGCCAAGGGCGAATACCTGCTCCTTACCAAGATCGAGCCGGACAATTTCCAGAATTACTTCGAGCTCGGCTCCATCTATTTCAGGGGCAACGCCCTGGACAGGGCCACGACCTTTTTCAAAAAGAGCATAGCGCTGAACCAGCAGGACGGGCAGTCATACTATTTCCTGGGCCAGATCTACTACCAGAACAATCTCTTTCCGGATTCGAAGCAGGCCCTTATCGAGGCGATCAAGATCGAGCCGACCAATTACCGCGCCCATTATTTCCTCGGCCTGGTCCTTCGCCAGATGGGGGACATGGAGTGGGCGATCAAGGAGTTCGAGATCGCGCAGAAGAGCGAAGACCTGAAGGTCAAGTGCTTTCTCGCCAAGGGGTCCTGCCATTTGCAGAAGGGAATGATCCAGAAAGCCATGCAGGAATTCGAGAGGGGCCTGAAATTCGCGCGCAAGGGGAGCGATACGGAGCTGGGGCTCCGCTATTACCTGGCCGAGTGCTGCGAGAAGACCAGGGACCTCCATTCCGCCATCTACCAGTGGGAGAAAATAATCGAGGTGAAGCCGAATTTCCGGGACGTCCAGGCGAAGCTCAAGAACTACGCGGAGTTCCGGCAGGACGACCGCATCAAGGATTTTCTCATTTCCGGCCTGTCCCAGTTCGAGCATATGTCGCGCAAGATCGTCGAGGCGATGAATTTCACAATCAACGACATCACTATCATCAGCGACACCGAGATCGAGATAATCGCCTCCGAGAGCGAGGGGAAATGGCGGAACACGCGGGCGACGAACCGGATAATCCGCCTCGTGCGGAGCACCGACGTGGTACAGGAAAAATACCTCCGCGCGCTTCATGAGAACTTGAAGGCGAAGAACGCCACCCGGATCATCGTCATCACCACCGGCGAGTTCGCCCAGTCCGCCGTAGATTTCGCCAACACGCGGCCCATCGAATTGTACGGAAAGAACGAGCTTATAAACATGCTGAGCAGATTCTGACGGCCGGTCCTTCATGAACAACACCGGCAACATTCTCGCGAACATTCCGATATTCCGCCATTGCACCGCCGAGGAGACGCGCCGGCTCGGCGCCATCGGCAAAATGACGGGCATCAAGCAGGGACACCGGTTCGATATGAAGAAGGTCAATTCCTTCTACGTGGTGGTGAGCGGCGTCTTCGAGATCGAGTCCGTGGGAAAAACCGACGTCGTGTACATGGCGCCGGGTTCTTTCTTCGGGACGATCCCCTTCGCGGAAAACCGCCTGACCGGCAAAGTGCGCGCCCTGGTGGATTCGATCATCATGATCTTCGGCATCGAGGAGCTCTACCGGTTTTTGCTGATGTCGTACAAGTGCCTCCGGGGGTATCTCGGCATCATAGGCCGGATGGGATTCGAAATATCGGACATAGGCAGGAAGTATTCCGGCTGCTCGAGCCGGATTGTCACGGTGTACAGCCCCTTCCCGCAGTCGGGGAAGTCCTTCATGGCGGCGCTGGCCGCGGTCTCCCTGAAGGAAAGCGGCCGGACGGTGGTCCTGGACCTCTCCTTTTCCGGGAGCAGCGTCTTTAATTTTTTCGAGAAGAAGGCCGCCGCCCCGCTGTCGCACCGGTCCGAGGACAGCCCCGCCCTCGATCGGATGATCAATGACCGGATCGAGCGCGTCGACGATAAGCTTGACCTCCTCAACGTGACCTTCGGGTCCAAGGTTAAGGTCAATCCCGAGATCCTGTCGCCCTTGCTATTCATGCTGTCGGAGGAATACCGCTATATCGTGATCGACTGCTGCGATGAAGACGCAGAGCTGCGGGACCGCGTCTTCGGCCTGTCGGACCGCATCTTCACCATGGTGAAGAGCAGGAAGGACATCCGGGTCCTCCACGGCTTGTATGACGGTTCCGTCCGGGAGGGACAGAGGGTCTATTACATAATGAACGAGCAGTATGCCGGCGAGGTGAGGGATTTCGCGGGCGGCCTGGTGCTGAACAAGTTTGAGGCCGCCGGCGGCGACGGCGAATACGCGCGGCTGCGGAAGTGCGCCGGCCATTGTTCATCCATCGTCTCCCTGATCACGAACAAACGGAGCGCCCTGGTCCTTGAAACGGGTCTCCTGGACTCGCTCTTTTACGGTGGGTTCCTGAGCGCCCTCCTTAAAAGCGGAAAGGTATTCGATATAATGTACACGTCCGCGTACGGCTATGTCGTCCTGGCGCTCCACCTCCTGAGCGGTGGAAAAAGCGAGTTCCGCAAGAGGATCGAGCACTTCTTCGCCGAGGAGCGCCTGAGCAAGCTCCTGGACATTACCTTCCCGACCGACTGCGTCTTCAAGAGCGGCGCGGTGCAGAAGCTGGCCGGCGAGATCTGCGGCGAGAGCCGCGTCGAGACCTTCAGCCAGCTTCCGGCGGTAATGACGCGCCTGGACGGCACGGATGAGCGGAGGATCTTCAGCACCGGCTATCTCCGCGATATGGTCGCCGCCTCCTTCAGCCTTTACCCGATCTTCGAGCAGGTGGATATCAGTGGCAGCCGCTGCAATTCCGGCTACCCGGACTGCAGGGTCCGCGTCGAAGACCTGTTCAGGATCGATGTCGACGAGGTGGTTTCGGTGTCCGTGGACAACGGCTCCGCCCTGGGGTACCGGGACGGGAAGCTGATCAGCTTCTTCGCCCGCTATCTCGCCAGCGTCGAGGGGAGGGCTGCGGAAGACAGGGCGAGCAACCTCTCCGACGCGTCCCTCGTCATTGCGGTGTCGGAGAAGGACGTCCGCATCGACCGGATCCTCGACTCGGCCGAGGAATTATCCGAAAAGCTGATTAAAAGTCTCGGCCGTTAGGCAACGAAACAAATTACAATAATTATTTTGCTTGAGTTAGGCGGAACATGACTGTTTATTGCTCTGTTCGCTTGTAGGCAAAATAAGCTTGTTGTTTTGCTGCGGAAGGTTCATCGTGAACCATCCTCGCTTCACGCAAAACCTCCTGTTTTGCTCGATTTCGGGTTGATTGTATATATGCTATTCAATGCCACAACGCACTAAACAGTCACATTCCGCCTTTTACAAGTTATGATTGAGTTAAGATAAGCACTTAATGCTAAATTATATTATATGACCATATATTTTTACGCCTCTCCTTCAAATTTGTATTGATTAATTCCCTGTTTTTTACATTGATATCCCAGTGGCGCGGCGGATTATTTCTGCTCGGCCATGAGCCGGTTCCGTCTCCGCCGTTAGAATTATGCAAGGATGAGAGGTTGTCTGAATGAGATCCAAAACGACCAACGTGCTTCAGGGAGTGGTGCTGCTGACAGGCATTGTCTACATCATCGTGGGATCCTCGTTTTTTATCTCCCCCTACCGCGTGTTCAAGCTGTTTTCCTCAAGCTCTGACGTTAAAACGGTCGAGGCTGCCGGCGAATCCGTGGGCGGCGAAAAGACCGATGAGGGCGCCGATCTCTCTTCCGATGACTGGCTGAAGCAGATCGTCAACGACGAGATCATATCCCCCCTCTATTACGTGTTCCGGATCCTCGCGGCATTGCTCTTTATCAGCGGCATAGCCATGGTGATGCCCCTCTTTGATCCGCTGCGGTACCGGGGACTCATATATTACAATGGTCTAATCTATTCATTCATAGCGGCCGTGTCGATATTCCTGTTCCTGCATTCACAGAAGTCGATCAATATAGAGATAGCGGCCGATTCGGGCAAGGGGGCAGTGTCATGGCAGGTGGGGCACCTGGTCATGACCACCCTCGGGATCATTTTCACAATTCTGTTTGTTCTTACCGCGATAAGCCTCATCATCACACGGAAGCAGGCCAAGGAGGGGCGGGAATAACCTGGAATGCGCCATGATGCCCATCATCAGTCTCTGGATGGGCAGGGGGACCCTATGGCGGCGCACAGGGTGGATACTTTTGCGAATAACGGGCCATTAATAAATAAAGCATAATTCTAGAATTTTTATTGATTAATATATTATGGATATATAGAATTGCAAATCAATATCATAAAGATGGGGAGATGCATATGAATCTAAACATTAAAAGGGTTGATAACGTAGTCGTTGTTTACCTGGCAAGCAGGCTGGATGTACACCTCTCTGCTGAAATCGAAAAGGAGATAAATAAAATCATCCAGAATGAACCTGAAATGCATCTGCTCATGAACCTGCAAAGCGTCGAATATATGAGCAGCTCCGGCCTGCGGATTTTCGTCTCGACCATGAGGATACTCAAGGAGCAGAAGAGGATGCTGAAGCTCTGCAACATGAACAATGCCGTAAAGAAGATTTTCGAAGTAGTTGAGCTGATGGACATGTTCGATATATACGATACCGAGGAAGAAGCCCTGAAGTCCTTTAAATGAAACCATGGAAGGTACAGTGGTCCCTCGTGAGACCACTGCAGACAATCAAGAAGAATAGAAGCGACAGAAAGTATTTCGAATTCGCCGGTGCCAGCAAGGTTACGATAGACTACGAAAAGTATCTGGTTTCCAGGGATGTGTACCTTGCCGGACTCAATAATTACACTCTATTCCAGAAGTTTTCCAATTTCCGTTGGCCCGCGTGGATCAACGCGGCCACGGACCCCTCCCGAGGCACATCGTCCTTTGTTCCCTGCATGCTCGTCAATTGCTCCATGAGGGACTCGCTCTATTTTACGAACTTTCTCTCCGACGACGGCCTCTACATGGATCCCGCGGGAATGATGTCTCCCTCCTATGATCGCTGGTCGCTGGAGACGTGGATCATCGAGGGGGCCTCCCTGTTCCGTCCCTCAGTGGAATGGGACCGTGTGAAGCAGGAGCGCGACACGAAGAACGCCGTCATTCATTCGACATGGGACAACGACGTATGCAGGCTGCGCCAGACAGTCTACGGCGCCCGCGCCACGGCCGATGAGGCCGTCATCGAAACCGAGTGCAGCCTCAAGGAGCGCAGGAACGCCTCCGTGCTGTTCGTCATACGTCCTTACGACCAGAGCGCTCTCGGCGGCCTCGAGTCGGTAGAATACCTGCGGGACCTCCAGTGCCTGGAAATCAACGGCAGGAAATCGGTCTGCTTCGGCGCGAGGCCTGATCTCATCCTGGCCGGAGGCGGGGAGGAGTGCCGGGACATCGATCCCGGGAGCGAATCCCGGCAGACCCGCAGCGCGTCGCCCTACGGCATGGCCACTCTGGCCGTGGGATATTCCCTTAACAAAGGGGATAACCGTTTCGTCTTCAGGATCGCCATCGATTCGCGGGCGGAGCTGAAAGGCGGCAAGTATGATTACGAAAAAGTGAGGCAGGATTTCACCGCCTTCACCTCCGCCAGGATTCGGACCGGCGCTAACCTGGCCGTTCCCGACAGGCAGGCGCAGAACTGGTTCTATGGATCGAAGATCGCCCTCCTGAATTTTTCGCTTAAAAGCCTGGTCAGGGCGGACGGCTCGATGGATTACCGGACCGCCTTTACCGTCATATTCGGGTGCAACCGGATGGGTTACTTCCAGGAGTCGCTTCGCTGCATCGATTTCTGCATAAAGAGCTTTTCCGCGGATGAAAAGAACATAGCCTTTGAGACCGTCATCGACGCGGCGTCGATGATCAACGCCATAACCGATTATTTTATCCATGTCCGCGACACCGATTTCGTGCAGGCGCGTTTCGATTTCATAAAGAAGAAAGCCTTCATCCTGTACGATTATTCGCGCAGGTTGAAAAAATTCGGCGCCATCGGACGGAATTCGCTGGCCTTTTACTTTATCGCCGAGGACCATCCCATCGACCTTATCGTGCTGGCCCACGCCCTGGCCCAGTACTCGTACCTGGCCCGGTGCCTCGGCATCTTCGGCGACGAGCTGAAGTTCAAGAAGGAATCGGACCGCATCGCCTCCATCGTGACGGCGGCCGCCTTCGATAGGGACAACGGCCTCCCGGAGAACGAATTCATGCTCTATAACCTGTTCGCCGGGTATCCCTTCAGGATAGAAGGAGTCACCGAGGAGCGCCTCAGGGGCCTCCTTGGCCGGATGCGCGCCTGTTTCAGCGCCATGCCCCTCTTCGTGAAATCCCTCGGCGTCGATGTCACGGCCTCCCTTGTCGCCGCAAACAACCTGATCCAGATGAAGGACGCCGCCTCCCATGATATTATAAGAAACCTCATGGCCAGCCGGGCAAAGACCTATGCCCTCCCGGACTTCATGAATCCGTCAAACGGCCGGGCCAGCTGGGGGGACGGGGCGTCGATGGCCGCGAGCGTCTTTATGTACGCCGCCATCCGCAACACCCTCTTCGTGGACTACCAGGAGCGCCTTGACCTGTTCCCGCAGCCGCGGCCGGAATGGTTCGAGCCGGGCAACGAGATCGCCATTGACGATATGCCGTCGCGGTTCGGCCCGGTATCGCTCCGGATGGTGTCAACGGTCAATGAGATACAGGTCCATTTTGACAAGCTGCCCAAGTTCGTTCCGCCGGATATAATGATAAACCTGCCCTGCAAGACGAAAATCAAGCTGGAAGACGATTTTATCCTGAAGCGCGAGGAGGATACCTCCTTTATTATTAATGGTTGGCCCTCAATCGTCCGATTTATACGTAAATAGGGCATTGTGCGTCCCCGTCGGCCAGTGCCCGAAAGCGCGTCCGGACTGATGCGGCCGTGGTCGATTTCCCTACCGCCCCGATGTCCCGGCGCGGGAATTCCCGTAGGAAGAGGATATGCTGGTACCCGCATTGATAGCCATGGCGGTCATACTGGGCCTGACCCTGCTGTATATCTATGTCCTGGCCCCCCGCCTGAATCCCTATAACCGCGCAATGGGCTACCTCAATCAGAACATGAAGGACGAGGCCATAGTCGAGTTCAGGAAGATCCTCGACAATGACCCCAATGATTTCCTGGTGCACTGGAACCTCGCGAAGATATATTTCGACCGGAACGATATCGACGAGGGAGTGCTTCACCTCGAGGAGGTCAGGAGGATAGGCAAGTACAATTCACAGGTGCCGAAGGCCGCCGTCGAGCGCAAGCTCGCGGAGTCGTATCTTGTCCGAGATGACGTGCTGAAGGCCTTCACCAACTTCTACGACGTGCTGATGGATTATCCCGGAGACGAGGAGGCGCTCTATCACGCGGCGTTCATTCTCCTCGGCCAGGAATATTTCGAGCAGGCGCTTCGCCTCTTCGAGCGCCTCGTTAAATTAGACAAGAAGAGCTTCGAGATATTCTTCGGCGCCGGCATCGCGAGCTACCAGAGCCAGAAGACAAGCGAGCCTGGAGAGTATTTCAAGGAAGCCCTCGCCATAGATCCCCATTCGGATATCGCAAATCTCGCCATGGCTTTCGCGCTGCAGAGAAAGCGCGACTACAAGACGGCCCTGAATTACGCCAAGATGATCATCGATACCAGCAAGGACGAAAGCGCCCTCCTGGTGGCGAGGAGGCTCTACGCGCTGCTCTGCGTGCAGGCGAAGCGCCCGGCGGAGGCGGTGAAGGTTTTGGAATCGCTCCTGGAGTATGTCCGCGCCAACGACATGAAGGACGAGGAGGCCATTATCCTCTACGATCTCGGCTTTGCCGCGCTCCACGCGGAGATGACCGAGCTCGCCTATGATTACTGGAACCAGCTCTACCAGCTTGACCGGGGCTTCATGAACGTCCAGTTCCTTACCACGAAGCTGCGCAGGGAGATGGACGCCGTCACGAAGCCCGGAGCGGGCGAGGGGGAGGGTTCGGTCATCGATCATTCCGCCGACTGGCTGCGCGACGCCTTTCCGGTTGATTTTCTGTGGAAGATATGCGGCCTCAAGTCGGAGCTGGTGGTGGACCTTGACGGCGTCCTCTCCTCCGCCGCGCGGGCCGATGCGGCCCGTGACGATGGGCAGCCGCTCGACAGGGACGAGGCATCGGGCGAGGCGGCTGACAATATCAGCACCTTCATAAAGCTGGACGTGGAGAGCTTCAGGATCATAGCGAACAGGGCGGTGGCGAGGATGGGCTTCCGGGTGGACGAGATACTCCCCACCTACCGGGAGCCGGACGGCGTCGATTTCATGGCGATCAACCTCGCGACCAAGGACAAGACCCTTGTCTGGGTGAGAAGGTGGAAGGATCTGCGGATCGGCGAGATTCCTCTCCGGAACCTGGCCCAGGCCGTGAACGACGCCAAGGTCAAGCAGGGCATTTTCGTCACCACCAGCGATCTCACCAATGCGGGCGTGACCGCCACGGAGCGCCTCCCCAAGGTCAGGGTCGTGCTCCCCGAGGAATTGGGCACCCTGCTGGACGGACTGCTGTGACGCGATTTTCTTTATGAACACACACGGTAAACTGAAAAAAATTTCCCTCGCAGCGATCGATTTCGAAGACCGTTACTACAGGATCAGCAGGAACCGGATCGACGACACCCTGCGCTCATCGATCCGAGAATTCGGCGTGCTGGACCCGCCCCTGGTCATTGATGGTGATGGTCCCTATAAACTGGTCTTCGGTTTTAACCGCCTCCGGGCGCTCCGGGAGGCCGGTGCGGAAACAGCGGAGGTAATGGCGGTGCCGGCCGTCGACCCGGAGCCGTATGCCGGGCGCGTCCTCCTCAAGTGCCTCCGTAACGAGGTTGGGCCCATCGGCAGGCTGCGGGCCCATGCCATCCTGAAAGGGATGGCAATGGATCCCGGGCGCCTTGACCGCATTGCCAAACAGGGCCTGCGCCTCCCCGATGAATTCACCCGTGACAACACCCTCGCGGAACCGGTGGGGGAGCTCCCGGCGGTCCTCGGGGACTACCTGGACTGCCGGGACATCCAGTTCAGGATCATACGGGACCTGGCGCGGCTTCCCCGGGCAGCCCAGGGGGCGCTTGCGGACTGGATCTCCTATGCGCCGCTGCGGGTGAACATCTTCAGGTTCATCGTGGATATGCTCACCGACATGATGACGCGGGACGGTAACATCGATTTCGTAAAGGGGATCCGGCCTGACGGATCGATCGACAGGAAACAGTGGGAGGATCACCTGTACCGCCTCATCCGCGAGGCGCGCTATCCCGACTATTCCTCCTCCCGAAAACGGGCCGATGATGTTGTCCGGTATTTCGCGGCGCGCGGCATCGGCGTCGATTACCCGCCTTATTTTGAAGGGGACCGTATTGATGTGACCGTAAGCCTTGAAAGAAAGGATGATCCGGCGTCGGTACGGAAGAGAATTGATGAAGCGGATCTGTCGAAGCTGAAGGATCTGCTGGAGCTTTTGTAACTGCATTAGCACCGGGTTTAAACCCGCAGTTAGTGCACCTGTCCCTCGCCCTCATCCTCCGGCGGCTGCTCCCCGGCGATCTCGTTTTCCAGGACCGGAAGGCTGCAGATGATGCTGTTGAAAATGAAACCGGTCACCATGAAACGGGAAAACTCCTCTTTATCCTTGGCCAGGTCGAAAAGCTGGTGTGTCACGAAGATACAGTTGTCCATGAGCTCTTTAAGAAAGACCTCGTTTTTCGCCTGGTCGTCGGCCGGCTTGCCCCGCCCGGCGGCCGCGCGGCGGGACTCACGGACCATCGATTCCAGCAGGTCCTGAAAGAAGGCGTCAAAGTCCTTCTGGTAGGTGACAACATGTCCGTTCTTGAGTTTTATCATCGGGATTCTGCATGACGATGCGGGGACACCGTCACGGCCTGTCCCCGCGGCGTGTTATTTGTCCATCTTTTTCTGTATATCGTCAAACTTGTTTTTCAACAGCGATCCGAGAGATGTAGATTGGGGCGATGAATCCTTCTTGATGAATTTTTCGTAGTCCGAGCGCTCTTCCGCCTTAAGGGCCTCCCGTTCGCTCAGGATCAGCTTCCGGTTGTTCTGCTCGATGCGGAGCACCGCCGCCTGCAGGGTGCCGCCCTCGGCGTATTTTTTCTGGATCTCGGATTCAATTTTCGTGTTCAGCTCGCCGCGTGGAATGAATCCCAGCATTCCGTTGGCCAGCCGCACGTTGAGACCGGCGGGCTTGACGTCCTCAATCGTGACCTCCTGGACGGAATCGGCGATGTCCTTGCCGTCCCCTTCCCAGGGGTTCGGCTCGTTGGGCACCAGCTCAAGGGAAATCTTCTTCTCCCCGTTGTTGATGCTGACGATCCGGGCATTCACGTGATCTCCTATGGAAACCACCTCGTCCGGGCGATTTATCTTTTTCAGGAAGTTCATGCGCGATACGTGTATGAAGCCGTCCAGCCCCGGCTCGAGCTCCATGAAGGCGCCATTCTTGATGATGTTGACCACGACGCCGGAAACGGTCTGTCCCGTCTCATACCTGTCGATGTGCTCCCACGGCTCGGGGGAAAGGTCCTTGACGCTCAGGGTCAGCCGCTTGTTGTCCCAGTCGATCGACTTGACGACGGCGTCGATCTTCACGCCGGGCCGGTACGCGGAGGTGTCAGCATACCGGCTCCAGGTAAGCTCCGATTTGGGGACCAGCGCTTCCACGCCGCCGATGTCGACGAAGACGCCGAAATCGCGGACGCCGGATATGGTCCCGGTTATGCGGTCCCCCGGTTTCAGGGTCTGCTTCAGGCTGTCCTGGGTCGCCTTCCGCTGCTCTTCCAGGAGGGCGCTGCGCGATACGATTATGTTCCTTCCCTTTTCCTTGTACTCGATTATTTTAAAAAGAAAGGCCCTGTTGACCATCGACTTGGGGTCCGACGGGTTCCTCGTGTCGATCTGCGATACGGGGCAGAAGCATTTTATCCCGCCGACCGATACCGAGTACCCGCCCTTGACGGTGTCTGTGACGGTCCCGTGTACCGGTATTGATTCCCGGTAGGCCATCTGCATGAGGCCCGGGTTGATGCCGCCCCTGCCGAGGCTGCTGGTGAGATGTATCTCACCTCCGGTCCGGGACACCACGTAGGCCTGGAGGGTGTCCCCGACCTGGACCGAGAGAGACCCGTCGTCGTTCCTGAATTCTTCAATGCCGATAACGGCCTCGCTCTTGCCGGATATGTCGATGAAGGCAAGTTCGCCGGTGATAAAAACGACTTTTCCCTCGACCTTTGCGCCGATGTCGAAGTCGTCCCTCCGGTTCATGGACTGTTCAAGCATCTGCTCAAAGTTTTCGTTATTTAGGTCTTCGCTATGGTCGTCTAATCTGCTCATGATAATCTGCCGTTTCCTTCTCTGGCGGCGTTCCCGGTGTCTTTGACCTTTTTCAGGTGACGGTGAAACAAACCGCGCAAGGTGATTTTCTGACAGCCTATAATTATCAGTCAAAACCTGTAAAGAAAATTTGTATAAATCCGGGTATTTTTATACAATTCACCCCCCCCCAGGCCATATATGACCTCACCGGCACTCCGTGCGCCCTAAGCGACAGGATGTCGCGCATGCAGCAGCGTACATGGAAGTACAAGCTGCTGCCTCCTTGAAAAGGAGAGGGCTTCCGAGATAATGAATTTATTCTATTCTCCCCTCTCCATTTCATGGAGAGGCTCCCGAAAGGATGTCGCAGTGGCAGACGCATTCGGGACATCCTGTCCCGCGTCTGCAGGTGGTCATCCTGACCGCTCCCAACGCGGACAGGATGTCCAAAGAGCGCTCGGCAGCCGGGGGTGAGGATTGCAAGCTTTGCGGAGAGGGGGGATAGGGGGGGAGGATACAAGCGGAGAAGGGGCCGGGGCGTGGCGGCGACAGAGAGCCTGCACAGAACGCTGGTAAGGCGGGAAGAGGGGATGCAAGATCTGGCGAGGCGGTTAAAAAACCGGGCCTGTCCCGGTATAAAATTATTGACATAATTTTTCAAAGGGCGATAATGCACCATTATCCAAAAATACTAACGGAGCGTGCCATGAAACGATTAATATCCATCATGCTGTTCGTAGTCGCCGCGAGCGTTATGGTGCAGGCGCAGGAATCAAAACAGGAAGCTAAAACGGAAAAAACAGCGAAAGAATATATAGCCGATCTGTCATCCGGCGGTGACGAAAAGACCCTCATCGAGGCGGCGCAGTTTGTCGGCGATAAAAAGGAAAAGGACGCCGTGCCGGGCCTTATCAATCTCCTGACCGACAAGCGGGAAATGGTGCGGATGGAATCGGCCGTATCCCTGGGCCTCATCGGCGAGGAGAGCGCCGCCGATGCCCTGAACAACGTCCTTGTCAATGACGAGAGCGCCCAGGTCCGCTACGCGGCGATCCTGGCGGTCCTCCGGATCGGATCGAAGAAGTCCCTTGATCCGCTGAAGCAGGCGAAAGAGAAGGATTCGGACCCCTTTATCCAGGACCTCCTCGTGAAGCTGGAAGCAAAGGCGAAGAAGTAACCGGGCGGATTTCCGGCCCTGGTCCCAGACAAGAAGCCGCCCTGTTGGCTCGCATCAAGGGGCCGGGAACATGGTGATCAGACAATTCCACTCACAAAATAGCAGCGCACTCTTTAAAAGCATGTTGCGTTACAAGTCGGGCAACATGCTTTTTATTTTAAGGGAGCCTTAAAAACGAGGAGCAACCGTTGAAAGACGATGTGATAAAGTATCTTGTATTTGACATTGAGTCCGTTCCGGACCCGAGGCTCATTGCCATGGTCCGCTATCCCGGCGAGGAGATCGATCCCCGCGAGGCGGTGCGGAGGTACCAGCAGGAGCTGCTGGATGCCTCGGGCGGCGTGTCCGATTTCATTCCTGTCACCTTCCAGTATCCGGTGGCGGTGTGCATCGCGAAGGTTGACAAGGATTTCAGGCTTATCGACATCGTATCCCTCGACGATCCGGAATTCCGTCCCGACGAGATGGCGCGCCTGTTCTGGCTCGGCGTCGAGGACGTGTATGACGGGGCCTCGCTGGTCACCTATAACGGGAGGGGGTTCGACATCCCCCTCATGGAGCTCATGGCCTACCGTTACGGGTACGGCCCGAAGCGCCATTTCAAGGATAAGTTCGCGGCGCGCAACCGCTACAGCACCAAGCACATCGATCTTCAGGACTGGCTTTCCAACTACAACGCCATCCGGATGAACGGCGGCCTGAATCTCCTCGCCAAGGTGATCGGCAAGCCCGGAAAGATGCAGACGAAGGGGAACGAGGTCTATTCCATGTTCCTGGAAGGCCGGCTCCGTGACATCAACAACTACTGCACCCATGATGTCCTGGACACCTATTTCGTCTTCCTGCGGACCCGGGTGCTCCTGGGGGAGATCACCATCGTGCGGGAGCAGGAGATCGTCAGACAGACAAAATATTTCCTGGAAGAAAACCAGGAGCGGATACCGGCCCTGAAGGAGTACCTGGCAAACTGGGGCGACTGGGATCCCTGGCCGTAAAAATGATCGCAATAACGGGTGTTCTGTAACATGTTCTGGCTTTTATTATCCATATTCTTAGGCGCCCTGGGGCAGCTCTTTTTCAAGCTGGCCACGGACAGCGTAAGGGACCGGGTGCAGATGATTGATTTTTACCTGGCCCTGGCGATGAATTACAACCTATGGCTCGGATTCATCTCCTACGGCCTGAGCTTCCTGATCTGGCTCCGGATCCTGACGAAATTCGACCTCAGCTACGCCCGGCCCATGGTGGGTCTCGGATACGTGGTCACGGCGGTCCTGGCGGTGCTCGTTCTCGGGGAGAAGGTCACCATGATGAGGTGGATAGGGATTTTGCTCACCGTGGCGGGCATAGTGGTATTGAATATGACAAAGAATGGTTGATTCGAGGAATATATGAAAAAGTCAAAAGTCGTTATAATCAAAACAAAACCGGAAAAGGTCCTTGCCGACTACGAGAAGGCATTGAAGCTGGCGGACGCGCAGAAAATACTGCAGAAGAACACGCCTGTCATTCTTAAAGATAATATTTCATGGCACCTGCCGATGCCGAGCGCCAATTCCACACCCTGGCAGCTCGAGGGCACCATCAAGGCCCTGAAGAACATGGGCTTTAAAGACATCGTGGCCGTGGAGAACAAGACCGTCGTCACCAAGCCGAAGCACGGCGAGAAGCTCAATAAGTTCGACGTGGTCTTCGACAAGTATGGCATTCCCATCAGGTATAACTTCAATCCGGCCGATATGAAATGGATCGTGTACAACCCCAAGGCGAAGCTGCGGGTTCTCCCGAAGATATATCCCGAGGGCGTCATGATACCGGATTATTTCATCGGCAAGAACATCATCCACCTGCCCACGATGAAGTGCCATATCTACACCACGACGACCGGCTCCATGAAGAACGCCTTCGGCGGCCTCCTGAGCACGAAGCGCCATTACACCCACTCGTGGATCCATGAAACGCTGGTCGATCTGCTCAAGATACAGAAGGAGATCCACCCGGGCATTTTCGCAGTCATGGACGGGACTTCCGCCGGCAACGGCCCGGGCCCCCGGACTCTTCAGCCGGTCCAGGCCGATTACATCCTCGCATCGGGCGACCAGGTGGCCATCGACGCGGTGGCCGCAAAGATCATGGGCTTTGACCCGATGAAGCTCGACTTCATCCGCCTGGCCGTCGAGGAGGGCCTCGGCAACGGCAATCCCCGCGACATCGAGATCGTGGGCGAGGACATCTCGAAGGTGAATCTGAATTTTTCCGTGGGCGACAACTTCGCCAGCACCTTCGGCGACCTCTTCTGGTTCGGGCCCCTCAAGGCGCTCCAGAAGCTGATGTTCCACACGCCCCTGGTGTACCTGTTTATATTCGCGTCGGCCTTTTACCATGACCGGATATGGTGGAACCTGAAGGGAAAAAAGGTCCTCGAAACCTGGAAGAAGGAAAGTCCCTGGGGAAGGCTCTGGGAGAGTTACTGAGATGCGCCTCGCCCTCTTTGACTTTGACGGCACCATAACGACGCGGGACAGCCTGTTCGATTTTCTTCTCTTCACGTTCGGCGCCGCGCGGTGCGCCGCCGGCCTGATTGTCCTGGGCCCGGTTCTTGTTCTCTATGTTCTGAAAAAGATACCCAACTGTAAGGCGAAGGAGGCGGTGTTCCGTCATTTCTTCAAGGGGTGGAGCATCGAGAGATTCGAAAAGGTGGGAGAGCGCTATTCCCGGGAGCGGCTCGACCATATCATCATGGGACAGGCCCGCGAGCGTATCGAATGGCACAGGACCGGCGGACACCGCATCATCGTTGTATCCGCCTCGGTGGAGACCTGGATGAGGGAATGGTGCGGGCGTTACGGCATCGGGATCATCGCCACCCGCCTGGAATCCGCGCAGGGGAAGCTAACGGGACGGATCGACGGGGCCAACTGCCAGGGGCCGGAGAAGGTGCGGCGCATTCGCGAGGCGGTCAACCTGGACGAATATGAATATATTTACGCCTACGGCAACACCCGGGGCGACGCCGATATGCTTTCCCTGGCACATGAACAATACTATAACTGGGTGAAGGTTGCCGGATGAAACACTATGTTTCTCTCCTGAGAATCCATCAGTATGTGAAGAATCTCTTTATCTTTCTCCCGGTCTTTTTCGGGCTGCAGATCACGAATCTTCCGATTCTTTTAAAAACCGCGGCCGCCTTCCTGGCCTTCTGCCTCACGGCCAGCGCCGTGTATATCTTCAACGATTATTTTGACTGCGAGGACGACCGGAAGCACCCGGTAAAAAAGGACCGCCCCCTGGCATCGGGCGCTGTTTCCAAGAAAACGGCCCTGGTACTGACGGGCTTCCTCGCCGCAGCCGGTCTCGCCGGCTCCTTTGCGGTCGACCCGGCTATCCTGGCCATTGTCCTTGTCTACATCGTCGTGAACATTCTCTACACGGTGGCGCTGAAGCATGTGGCCATTATCGATGTCATGGTCATCGCCATCGGTTTCGTTCTCCGGCTTTTTATCGGGTCCGCTGCCTCGGGAGTGCAGCTGTCCATGTGGATCATCATTATGACCTTCCTTCTCGCGCTGTTCCTCGCCTTCGCCAAGCGCCGTGAAGACGTCTTGCTCTATCTGGAAAAGGGGGAAAAGGCCCGCAAGGTGATCGACGGATATAACATGGAGTTCCTCAATGTCTCCATGATAATCATGAGCGCCGTGATCGTCATATCCTACATCATGTATACCATATCGCCGGTGATCCTGAGCCGGAACCACGGCGACAAGATATACCTGACGGTCATATGGGTGATCCTGGGCGTGCTGCGCTATCTGCAGCAGACGATGGTGTTCAACAGCACGGGCTCCCCGACGAAGACGCTTTTAAAGGACCATTTTCTCCAGCTGGTTATCGTCGGCTGGATAATATCATTCTGGGTGCTGATATACCTATGATCTACCTTGCCGTTAAATACGCCATCTTTGCCGGGATCGCCACGGTCGCTAATATCGGGACCCAGTACCTGACCATGCACGCATACACCGGGCCCTTCAGCCTCTATGCCGCCATGGCGGCGGGAACAATGGTGGGGCTCGTGATAAAGTATATCCTCGACAAGAGGTTCATCTTTTATCATCAGACGGACGGCGCCAGGGACGACCTGTTCAAGTTCCTCGTGTACACGTTCATGGGGGTCTTCACCACCGCCATCTTCTGGGGGTCGGAGCTGTTGTTCAATCATCTCTTCACGTTCCCCGAGGCGAAGTACCTGGGCGCCGTGGTGGGATTGACCATCGGTTATATCACCAAGTACAACCTGGACAAGCGCTTCGTGTTTCGCGACTGGAAGCTCGATTGACGGCTATCACTTGTCACCGGGGACAAGGCGCACGGCGCCCCGGTCGGCCGACGATACGTGGAGCGCATAGGTCCTGAGGGCGCCGGTAATCTTCCTGTCGCGGCTAACTGGCTTGAAAGCGTCCCCCTCCTTCTTTTTTTCCTCGCTATCGCGCTGAGCCAGCTCGCTATCGGAAAGCTTAACATTCAATTTCCTGCCGGGGATATCGATCTCGATGATGTCCCCGTCGCGGACCAGGGCTATGGCCCCTCCGGCCGCGGCTTCCGGAGACACGTGGCCAATGGATAGTCCGGCGGTTCCGCCGGAGAAGCGGCCGTCCGTGATGAGGGCGCACGATTTTCCCAGGTTCATGGACTTGAGGTATGAAGTGGGATAGAGCATCTCCTGCATGCCGGGGCCGCCCCGGGGCCCCTCATAGCGTATTACGACGACATCGCCGGCCTTCACTTTACCGCCGAGGATGCCGTCGCAGGCCTCTTCCTGCGAGTAGAATACCTTCGCGGGGCCGCTGAAGGTGAAAATGCCCGGATCCACTCCGGCGGTCTTAACGATGGCGCCGTCACGGGCGATGTTGCCATGGAGGACCGCCAGGCCTCCGTCCTTGTTATAGCAGTGGTCGATGTCGCGGATGCAGCCGCCGGCGCGGTCTCTGTCGAGCTCACCGTATTTTGTGTCCTGCGACCCCATCACCAGGTTCCGTCCCCTGTGGGCCGGTGCGCTCGAGTAGAGGCCGACGGCTTCCCCGGTTACGGTTTCGCGCATGATGTCATGGGTGGTCAGTGTCTCGCCGAGATTTTTCGCGTCGACGCGCTTTACCGACGTATCGATGAGGCCGGCCCGGTCCAGTTCTCCCATGATGGACATGATGCCGCCGGCGCGGTTCACGTCCTCCACGTGGTAGGCGGAGCTGGGGGCGACCTTGCAGAGATTGGGGACCTTGCGGGAAAGCAGGTCGATATCCTTCATGGTGAAGTCGACCCCCGCCGCTTCGGCGATCGCCAGGAGGTGCAGCACGGTGTTGGTGGAGCCGCCCATGGCGATGTCCAGGGACATGGCGTTCATGAAGGCAGCGCGGGTGGCGATGGATCGGGGGAGAACCGAATCGTCACCGTTGTTGTAATACCGGTCCGCCATTTCGACGATGCGCGCCGCCGCGCGTTCGAACATTTTCATTCTATTTACATGGGTTGCCAGGACGGTGCCGTTGCCCGGCAGGGCCAGACCCAGGGCCTCCGTAAGGCAGTTCATCGAGTTGGCGGTGAACATGCCGGAGCAGGACCCGCAGGTGGGGCAGGCGAGCTGTTCCAGCTCTTCAATATCTCCATCTGGGACCGTGGGGTCCGCGGCCATCACCATGGCGTCGATGAGGTCGACTTTTTTCCCCTTGAACTGACCCGATTCCATGGGGCCGCCGGACACGACAATGGTCGGTATATCGAGGCGCATTGAAGCCATCAGCATGCCGGGGATGATCTTGTCGCAGTTGCAGATGCAGACCAGGGCGTCGGCCATGTGGGCGTTGCACATGTATTCGACGCTGTCCGCGATGAGGTCCCGGGACGGCAGGGAATAGAGCATGCCGGAATGTCCCATGGCTATGCCGTCGTCGATGGCGATGGTGTTGAATTCAGCGGCGAAACAGCCTTTCTGCTCGATGAGCGCTTTCATCTTTTGTCCGATCTCGTGAAGGTGCACGTGGCCCGGTACGAACTGCGTGAATGAGTTCGCGATGGCGATGATCGGTTTCCCGAAGTGCGATTCTTTCATGCCATTGGCGCGCCAGAGGCTCCTGGCGCCGGCCATTTTTCTGCCCTGAGTGCTGAAGGAACTGCGTAGTGGCTGCGACATTGTTTTTCCCCTATTGTTTTGTTGGATGATAATGATTTGAGGGAGGTTTTGCATGTCAAGAGTTAATAAATATTTTTTTCTCTGACGCCATTTTCTTTTCATATGGAAATTTCTATTGATTTTAATTACTATTCTGATACATTGATAAAAAATGAAAAGAATGAATTTACTCTGACACCTTGTTGATAATGATTTCGTAATATTTAAGATGCAGATAAATCATCTTATATTAAATATTAGGATGCCGTATATGAAAAGAATTGTCCTGATTCTATTGTTGTTTTTTTCGATTAATGGTTTTCCCCAAAATATAAATGAAACCGATGAAAAAAACAATCTGCTAAGCGTGATTGCTAAAAATATTCATAATTACAAATCGAAAACTATTACGCTTCACCTGAAATTGAAACATTTAGATAAGATTTTTGAAAAAATTACATTTTACGATAAAAAAAATCATGATATCGAGTTTGATATATCTGACCGGTTTTTAAAAAAGCGCATAGCATCTGATATGCTGAATCTGCATGAGGGTATGGAATATTATGTTACATTTGTTATCCAGAATGTTGGAAATCTTGGCCAGATAATCGGGGAACTGAAAGGTTTTAAGCCGGTAGTTCTGGAAAAAGTACCTGAAAATGTTAAGGAGTAAAAAAGAGAAAGCAGAATAGCTGGGCGGCTATCCTGCCTTCTCCTAAAACGCAGTGCCAAGTCTACAATATGGCAAAATCGGGAGGGAATTACCATATATCAACTTGTATTTATTTCTTCGGCATTAATCATCTAAACCTTTAACATTTTTTTTATAATAATATTTTTTCTGATTAGCAGTTTGCTGAAAAACAGCAAACTGCTAAACGATATATGGATGTATCGTCATTTTTCGAGGTATTAGCCGAGAAAAATGTGAGGTTTTACGAATTCACTTCGTAAAACCGACCCTGAAAAACTCCAGGGAGGGAGTTTTTCAGGAAACTGTTAGATCTATCTTAATAATCCTAATATTATAATCTTACCAAGGAGGGTTTATTTTGCGGATTATTTTACTCTGACACCCTCATAAAAATCTTCTATTCTCTTGTACTCTGACACCTTGCCTCTAAATATTTCTTCGTTGACCTGATTTGATGCATCTGATATTATTATTGATCTAAAATGAGAAATTCCCATGAAGATAATTCATATTAAAATATACAAAAAAAAATAATTGTCAATATATGCAATTTGTACTATCAGGGGGCTCTTTTGACTGGAACAGTAATTAAGATCTTCGGCAGGTTTTATACTGTAGAATATAACGGACAAAGGATAAACAGCACGCTTCGGGGCAGGTTGAGGAAGGATAAACGCCTTGAAAAATACTCTGAGGCAGTCTCCGTAGGGGATCTCGTTGATTTTAAAATGGATAATGACGGCAGCGGGGCCATCGAACATGTTCATGACCGAAGAAATGTTTTTACAAGGAAATACAAGGATAGCGACCGTGATGACCTTATCGCAGCCAACATTGACCAGATCGTGGTGATCCAGAGTTTCGGAAAGCCGCGCCTCAACCTGCGTTTTGTGGACCGTCTCCTGGTGAGGGGAATCAAGGAGGGGATACCGGTTTTGCTCTGTGTAAACAAATTGGATCTTGCCGATGATGAGACAGAAATAATTGAAGAATATTACCAGGGTTATAAACTGCCGCTGATTTTGACGAGCGCAGTGACCGGTAAGGGCCTTGATGACCTTAAATCCGCCCTTACAGGCAGGCTTTCCATACTTATCGGTAATTCCGGGGTGGGGAAGACCAGCATTCTTAACGGTATCTATCCGGGCCTTGATCTGCGAACGACGGAGGTGTCAGAGCACACCGGCAAGGGACGCCATACCACCACCAACGTGGAGATGTTCCGCCTTGAAGGGGACACGCGGATCATCGATACGCCGGGCCTGAGGGAGTTCGGGCTCATGGATATCGAGCCAAACGAGCTGGGGATATATTTCATGGAATTCGGCAAGTATGCGCGCAAGTGCGGTTTCAGCCCCTGCACCCATGAGCATGAGCCGGGCTGTGAGGTCAAGAAGCGGGTGGAAAAGGGAAAAATCAGCGAGGATCGCTATATATCCTACCTCAATATCCTCGCGACCCTGAAGGAGTATTACGCGAACAGGTATCGATGACATGATCAGAGTAAAGGACCTTCGCATCGTCTTCGACGGCAAAACCATTATTGACGGGATCGATTTTTTCGTCCCTGAAGGGGCGACGCTGGTCCTGATGGGAAAGAACGGCTGCGGCAAGTCGGTGATTCTGAAGGCCCTCTCCGGCCTGATCGATTACTCTGGCACCGTGGAAATAAACGGGACCGATATCCGCGAGCTGTACCGCGACCGTTTCCAGAGCATTACCGGTGAAACCCGGAGGTTCCGCATCGCTTACGTGTTCCAGAAGGGCGGGCTCTTCGATTCGATGAACGTCTTTGATAACGTGGCCTTCGGGCTCCGGAGGATGCACGTCGGCGAAGATTCGATCCGGACACTGGTGGTGAACTCCCTGGCGCGGGTCGGCCTGAGGGGAAGCGAAGGGAAGCTCATCTCAGAGCTCTCCGGCGGGATGCAGAAGCGCGTGGGCCTGGCACGGGCCATCTGCCTCGATCCCAACATCATCTTTTTCGACGACCCCACCGCCGGCCTTGACCCGATACTCTCGGATTCCATCGCCGACCTGATCCTGGAAATAAAGAGCGCCCTGAACACGACGTCCATTATCGTCACCCACGACGCCACGGTGGCCCGGAAGGTGGCCGATTCCATCGTCCTCCTTTACAACGGAAAGATCGTTGTCGAGGGAGACGGCACGGCTTTTTTTTCAAGGACTGATTCGTATGCGCGGCAGTTCATAGATGGGGATATCGAGGGGCCCATCGATATTTTTTAAGGTGTCAGAGTGAGGGTCCGACAGGCATATGCTTGCGCAGGCCGCGCCTCATTACAAGGACCGTCATAATGCGGATTAAAGCAGCGCAAGGAGTATAATTATGCGACCATCCCTGAGCGGTGTATTCTGGCTGGTAACCCTGGTGTTTATCGGCACCTCTGTGTTTTTTACGGTCAATGTGATCACCTTCAAGAACAGGCTCAGCGATCCCGGGGGACCGGCCGAGTTCCCTTCGGGCCGTAAGGTGACGGTCGCCGCCATCATCGACGGCGACGAGATCTCGGTGAACATGGGGGAGGCCCGGTTCATCGTGCGTATCCTCGGCATATGGTCCTTCGACGCCACCGCCAATGATACCCTGACCCAGGGCCAGGGAAGGGCGGCGATGAACTACCTGGAGAATACGGTGCTCAACAGGGAGGTCGAGCTGCAGTTTGACAAGTTCCGGCAGGATGAGAACAGGAGGGTCCTTGCCTTTGTGCAGATGAACAGCGCCGATGTCGGATATGAGATGGTTTCAAAGGGAATATGCCTCGTGTATTCGAAATATCCCTTCCCGAGGATGGATGCGTATCTCGCGGCGGAATCAGCAGCGGAACGGGGGAAGGCCGGGCTCTGGGGCGACACCGGTATCGTGATTAGGTCCCGGGTATTGAAAAAGGTCTGGGATCACAATCGCCGGAAGAAGGAGGTTAAGTGATGTTCAGAGTGCTGTGGCTTCTCTTCAGGAAAAGAGGCATCTCCACGACCCTGGGGAACAAGGGAAAGGTGGCGCTGATATTCCTCTGCCTTATATGGTATTCCACGTCGGGATACCTCTTCTTCGAATTGCCGAAAAAGCCTGACCTGGGATGGCTTGACGCCCTCTGGTGGACGCTGGTCACCATGGCCACGGTCGGTTACGGCGATTATTTTCCCGTCTCCGCCGGCGGGCGGTACCTGGTCGGCGTCCCGACCATGGTCTTCGGCATCGGCTTCCTCGGGTTTATCATATCCGAGGTCGCGTCCAATCTCATAGAATCACAATCGAGGAGGCTCCAGGGCATGCTCACCGTAAAATCCAACAACCACGTCATCATCGTTAACTTCAGCAGGCTTGATGAGATCATGAACATCATCGAGGAGCTCAGGCTCGATCCCTCCACCAGGGAAAAGGAGATATGCCTCATCGATGAAAAGCTTGAAACGATTCCCCAGCGCCTCCATGAGGAGGGGGTCCATTTCGTCAGGGGCAATCCCACCGAAGAGGCGACGCTCAGGCAGGCCAATCTGGAGAAGGCCAGCAACGCCATCATCCTTTCCAGGGATCGGAGCGATCCCCATTCCGACGACCAGAACCTGGTCACCACGCTGGTCATCGAAAAGCTCAATCCCGATATATTCACCATCGCGGAGGTCCTCGATCCGCAGAAGATACGGCAGTTCGAGCTGGCGGGGTGCAACAGCGTCATCTGCGTCTCGCAGTTCGCCGCCAACCTCATCATACAGGAGCTCCAGGACCCGGGCCTGAAGAACATCCTCGAGGATCTCATGAGCAACCGCGAGGGGAGCCAGATCTATTTCGTTGACATCAGGAAGATGAAGGATTGGAAATACCGGGAGCTCGTGCTGTGGGGCCTGGAGAATAGATTCTCGGTGATCGGCCTCATGCGGGACGGCGTCCCGCTCCTCGGCTGTTCGGCGGATGATCCGGTGATGAAGACCGACCGGGCCGTCATGGTGGGCGAGCGGCGCGTTAGCCGGGTGGAGATATAGGACCCGCCTGCGCGAAGGGGCGCGGCTTTTTTCTCTTGACACGGCACCATGCCCTCCCTATGGTCGCTGAAACAAAGTCAGGGTGCGCGCCAATACCTGGGACGCACTCGTAATAAGGACAGGGCCTTGAAGATTCTCGTGACCGGTTCGGCCGGATTTATCGGTTTCCATGTCGCCGGGAAGCTGGCGGCACGCGGCGATGTAGTCGTCGGCATCGACAATATCAACGATTACTATGACACCGGACTGAAATACGGCAGGCTCGCCGCCTCCGGCATCGGCAAAGAGGACGTGCGCCGCGGCTCCGAGGCTCTCAGTAAATCCTGGCCGGGGTACCGCTTTATCCTGATGGACCTTCTTGACCGCGACGGCCTTGGGGCGCTCTTCGAGCGGGAGGGTTTCGACGCGGTGTGCCACCTGGCGGCCCAGGCCGGCGTCCGGTATTCGCTCCAGAACCCCTACGCCTATGTCGATTCGAACATAACCGGCTTTCTCAACATCCTTGAAATGTGCCGCCACCACGCGGTGAAGCACCTGGCCTTCGCCAGCAGCTCCTCCGTGTACGGCCTGAATGAAAAGATGCCCTTCAGCACGGCCGACAACGTGGACCACCCGGTGAGCTTTTACGGGGCGACGAAAAAATCGAACGAGCTGATGGCCCATTCCTACAGCTGCCTCTTCGGCATCCCCGTCACCGGTCTCCGTTTTTTCACCGTGTACGGTCCCTGGGGCAGGCCGGACATGGCGCCCATTCTTTTCACGAAAACCATCATGGAAGGCAAGGAGATCCAGGTCTTCAACAACGGCGACATGCAGAGGGATTTTACCTATATCGACGACATCGTGGAGGGCGTTGTCAGGGTGATCGATCGTCCGCCGAAGGAGAATCCCTCGTGGAATGGCGCCGATCCCGACCCTGCCGGCTCCAGGGCCCCCTACCGGATCTACAATATCGGTAACAGCGCGCCGGTAAAGCTCCTTGATTTTATCAACACCATCGAGCGGAAGCTGGGGAAAAAGGCGATCATGAAAATGATGCCCATGCAGCCGGGCGATGTCGTGGCCACCTATGCCGATGTCTCCGATCTCATTAAAGACATGGGCTATGCCCCTTCAACGACCCTTGACGACGGGATCGGGCGCTTTGTCGCGTGGTACCTGGATTACTACGGCCGTTGACGCCGATTTTCGAGGACGGTCCCGAATTTTGCAGATCAAAGACTTCTCCCCTGCCGATAGATAAGTATGAATGTTCCCTTTCATAAACCGTATATCACCGAAGATGAAATAGCCGCAGTCACCGAGATGATGCGCGCCGGATGGCTCACGGCCGGCGTCAAGACCGCGGCCTTCGAGGATGATTTCAAGAAGTACGTGGGGTGCGGCCACGCGGTATCGGTCAATTCCGCCACCGCCGCGATGCACCTCGCCCTGGCCTGCATGGGCCTCGGGGAGGGCGACGAGGTGCTGGTCCCCGCCATAACCTTCACCGCCACGGCCGAGGTGGTCCGCTACTTCAACGCCCGGCCGGTCATGGTCGATATCGAGCGGGAGACCCACCTGATCGACGTCAATAAAATAGAGGAAAAGATAACCGACCGCACCAGGGCCGTCATGCCGGTGCATTACGCGGGACAGCCCTGCGACATGGACGAGATCATGGAAATCGCGCGGAGCCGCGGCCTCGCGGTCATCGAGGACGCGGCGCACTGCCTGCCCGCCTGGTACCATGGCAGGGCCGTCGGCTCCCTCGGCGACGCCACCTGCTTCAGCTTTTACGCCACCAAGACCATCACCACCGGCGAGGGCGGGATGCTCTGCACAGACCATGACGATTGGGCAAAGAAGGCGCGCCTGCTCCGCCTCCACGGCATCAATCGCGACGCGTGGCAGAGGGCCAACTCGAAGAGCTTCTGGCAATATGATGTGATAGAGGCCGGGTTCAAGTACAACACCACGGACATCGCCTCCGCCATCGGCATCGAGCAGCTCAGGAAGGCGGAAAAGATCTGGGAAATGAGGAAGCGGGTCGCGCGGCGCTACACAGAGGCTTTCCGGGGACTGGACGGGCTCATCCTCTACACCGTGAAGCCGGACCGGGAAACCTCATGGTACCTATATCCAGTTGATTTGAACATCGAGTCGCTTTCCATCACCAGGGACCGGTTCATCGAGATGATGCGCGACCGGGGGATAGGCCTGAGCGTGCATTTCATCCCCCTGTACGAATTCACGTACTACCGCGGCCTCGGTTTAACCGGAGAGGGCTACGACAACAGCCGCTGGGTCTTTGAGCGGACCTTCTCTCTGCCGATATTCCCCGCCATGACCGACACCGAGATCGATTACGTCATCGAGAATGTAATTGACATCATAAAGACTAACAGGCGTTAGCCAATCCTTCCCTTTTCCCCGACTCCTTTCGCGCTGCACCCGTTCGTGTGCCGTCACTGTTCCGCAGCGACGACGCTATGGCCGAATCGTGGGCGGGGCATAGCTGTTTTCGCGTACCAGGTCGCGGTGGGATATCCGCCAAGGGTATCGTTGGCCGTAATCGACCATACTTCGTTGGTCACGATCGACTGATTTTGCAGGCCGCCGAACACGTAAAGGGTCGGGTCACCGGCGTTAATTCCGTTATAGGGGGACACTGCCGCGCCGGCGTGCACGATGCCGGTTGTCGTGCCTCCATCGAAGGCGGGGTGATATCTGCCGTTCGTTACCGTGCCGGCGCCGCCGCCCCCGGGAGTGAATATCTGGAAGCTGTTGGCCTGGGCCACGTAGGTGGGATTTGCGCTGAAATAGGCCGTGGCGACTGAAAATGCCGTTGCTCCGCCGACTATGAATACATAGGTGCCGTTCGTTCCTGAATTGGACGCATAGGCCATGCCGCCCCGGGCGGTTATCGCGGTCAATGCCGCGGAATACGCATTGGTCGCTATCGTATAAGCCGTGTTTGTCGTCACGCCGGTTCCCGCCGCTATCCTTCCGCCAAAGTAATACGTTATGCCGCCGATGCAGGCTGAGCCCATGCCGGACCGCGCCGTCGTATACGCGGCGGGGGGCGTATTGTACCAGGTGCCGTATGCGCCGGCCGCGGGATTGTACCTGAGATGATAGGCGGCAACGCCGGCCGTGGTGGTCGTGGTTGATCCTCCCATGAGATATATATTGTTCGCATAGGTGTATGCCGTGGAGGCCATCAGCGCGGTGTTCACTCCGCTATTCTGTATGTTCGTTCTTGTCGTCCATGTGTTTGCCGCAATGTCGTATTCAACCACGGCAAAGGTGGCCGCCCCTGAATTCACGGCGCCCCCCATCACGTATATTTTTCCGTTCATGCTTGCGGCCGAATTGAAGGCGGTCGGCACATAGGTGCCCGATGCCCCGGCGGCAACGTCCGGGTACCATGTATCGGTCATCGGGTCATACATGTCGATCTCCGGTATTACTGATGTCCCGGTGAGGTCCGCGGTCCCGCCGATTATCCACAGGCCGCGCATCTTCTGTTCCAGGGTCGGCGCCGATCCCGTGGTGAAGGTCCAGGCATGGTCCGCGGCTATGGGATTTCCGGCCAGGTTCTGCACGGCCGTTGTGATGGTGGCGGTATAGGATGAGCCCGCCGCCAGGCTCGTCCCGGGCATGAATATCGCGGTGAGGCCGGTGCACGCCACGGTGCCGGCCACGGTGGCGGCGCCGTCCGACAGGGTAAAGCTCGAGGAGGTGACCGTGGAGCATTTCACCTCTTCGCTGAAGGTGGCCGTGATGACGGCGTTCCGGGAAACACCCGTCGCCCCTGCGGAAGGGGTGGTGGCGCTTACCGACGGCCCGCCCGGCTCGGTCGTGAAGGTCCAGGACTGGGTTTCTCCCATAACCTCGCCCTTCAGGTTCTCCACGGTGCCGGCCAGTGTCGCCGTGTACTGCGTGTTTGCGGAAAGGGCCGTCGATGGCGTGAAAATGGCGGTGAGACCGGTGCAGTATACCGTGCCGGCGACCGGCGCCGTGCCGTCCGCCAGGGTAAAGGTTTGGGTCGTTACGGTGGAGCACTTCACCTCGTCGTTGAAAACGGCCGTGACCGTCGTGTCATAGGCTATGCTGGTCGATGAGTTGGCCGGTACCATTGAAGCGACCCTGATCGAACCGGTTCCGGATGAGCCGCTTAAGAGAAGAGATAGGAACAGCGGCTCGCTTGAGGATCCCTTCCCGGTCGTGGTGTTGCTGCAGGAAGCGGCAATTATGAAGATGAGCGATAGTGCTGCTGCATTGATGGTTTTCATACGCTGATGTCCTTTTCCGATAATGCTAAAACCCTCTCTTGAAGCAGAAGGTCGTGTTGCAGGGCCCTGGAATGGAGAGAGTGGCATCCCCTGCGATACTCGATTCTCTCCACTACTATTAATCGGTTATTTTAGTGGTATTAATACATTAAATAATAATATCTTTGTGGATCTGATTGCTTCATAGAAGTTTTAGCGGAAAAATATTGAACATATATTATAAAATGACTAAAATAGAATGGGCTTGACAATATCGGTAAAATGAAATAGAGGTTTAACCTCAGGCGTTGAAATGATGAAGACCATAACACAATATGAATGCTCCGAATTCAGGAAAGAAGACCTCCTTAAACTGAAGGGGAATAGGAAGATCATCGTTGTTTTTTCCACCTTCGGCGAGCGGGAGGCCCGGCTTATTTACGACAAGATACGTCTCCTCAGGTCTGAACTTAGCGATTTTATCGACGGGATACTGGTATCGCACCGCCGCTCAGGGAATACCGAGGAAGAGACGGAGCGAAAGGCACGGGAGGCCTGGGACGGCTCGGAGATCCTGATCTGCAACGATTGCAGGGTCCCCGACATGGGCGATGAAATGGGGAAGGGGGCCGATATGCGCCGCGCCGTCTATCACATAAGCGGCACCGCCGCAAAGGGCCTTGATCCCCGGGAGGTAGCCCTGGTTTTCCTTGACGCCGACGTGGTGCCGAACTATTTCGGATCGCATTTCGTCCTGGCCCTGGGCGGAGCCCTCCTCAGGGGCCATGATTTCGCGCGGGCCAGCTTCTGGCGCGAGCTCGGCCGGATCAAGAAATTCGTGGCTCAGCCCCTCATGTCGGTCATCGACCACCCCGATCTGAAGAGGATTACCGACTTTCATTATCCCCTGTCCGGCGAGGCCGCGGGAACCCTGGCATTTTTCAACTCGGTGCATTTCTGGCAGCGCTACGGCGTGGAGACCGGCATCAACGTCGATACCTGCATGGGAGAGTACCGCGTGGCTGACGTGAACCTGGGCCTCTATGACCATGAGCACCATCGCGACCTGGACATTCAAAAGATGGCCTTCGGCATCATCCGGACCTACCTGACGCAGCTGCGCGATTACGGCATCATCGAGCTGGGAAAAAACGCCTTCATATCGGACACCTTTCGCGTCTCCTTTATAGACGAGGAGGGGGAGCGGCGGCACTTCGAGTTCGATCTCTCAGAGAAAAAATACGCACCGCTGAAGGAGATACTATGAATGTCTGGGAGCCCTCACCCCGCCTTAGGCGTGCCCTCTCCCATTAAGCTTGGGAAAAAGGAGAGGGCTTCTCTGTATGCACCCCTCTCCTTTCTTTAATTCTCAATGGGAGAGGGGCCGGGGGGTGAGGGAATATAACAGATTATTGAGTTATGCACCAAGTCTAATATAAGAATAACAAGATTACTTCGTCGCTGCGCTCCTCGTAATGACAAGATCAATAAACAGAGGTGACCCAATGAGCAAACTCATGGCATTGGCCGGTGAAAAGGCCCACGAACGGACGATTACCATGGCGACCTATCCCGCCGGCGACACCAGGGTTGTCGTGGAGGGACGCCTTGTCGACCGCCGCCTCAAGGATTACTATCTCGCCACGGGGGAGAAGAAACCCGCCGGCGATATTCATCACATGATCGTGCGCCTCCTGGTCGAGATTACAAGCCTGACCATTGAGGACGTCGAATTGGAGCTTGTCGCCATTCCCCGCGACGAGTGCTCGGCGGTGCGGGGGAGCCTCGATGTCATCAAGGGCGAGAGGATCACGAAGGGCTTTTCCGCAAGGATAAAATCGCTCCTGGGAGGAACCAGGAGCTGCACCCACCTGATGACCCTTGTCATCGCCATGGGCCCGGCGGCGCTCCAGGGCATTTTTTCAAGCCGAGCCCAGAAGCCGATGGAAATGGCTTCATTTATGGCTGACCCGGCGAGGGCCGAATTTTTCATGAAAACCCTGATCAACACCTGCTACGTGTGGAGGGAGGATGGCCCGGCCATGGCCAAGCTCCGGGAGACGATCGGGGCCGCGGGCAAGGGGTAAGCCTCTATTTTTTCCTGATGAGGATGACCGTCAGGTCGTCGGTGATCTCGCGGGGGGCGATGTAATTGAAAAAATCGCCGATGATGCTGTTCAGTATTTCCTGGGCTGTCTCTCCCCCGGCGTTCTGAAGCGATTTCATGATCATGGTTTCGCCGTAGGCCTTTCCTTCCGAGTTAGTCGATTCGATCATTGAATCGGTATAGAGCAGAAGGCTGTCGCCCTGTTTCAGCTTGAAGGAAATCTCATCGAATCCCACCTTGTCTATCGCCCCCTGTGAATCTATGCCGAGGATAGGCCCGCTGACGCGCTTTCCCGTCTTGTCGAGGACCTTGCCGGTCCTGTCGATATCGGTCTTTTTGCAGATAACGTCCGGGTGCGCGCAGTTGATGTACTCGATCCGGTCGCCGTCGAAGCGGAGCATCACGCCCGTCAGGTAATTGTCCACGTCCTTGATCTCCGTTATGAGCTTGCTGTTGATGTTCTCCACCACGGTGGCAAGGCTTGCGTTCCTGTGCTCCATGAAGTTCACGGAAATGATCGATTTCGCCATGAGGGTAAGGAGTCCCGGGGCGATGCCGTGGCCCGACACGTCGAAGATCCCCACGCCGACGACCCTGTCCCCGTCCATGTAGAAGTCATAGAAATCGCCCGATACGCCCGCCTTGGGGAGAAACAGGAGGGCGAAATCGTACATATCGGAGTGAGGCGGCTTCTTCGGAAGGAGTGATGACTGGAGATAGGCGGCCATGTTCATGTCCTTCCGGTACACCATCTGGGAGTCCTCGAGGTCGCGGTTGGAATGGATCAGCTGGTCGTTGATGGCTTCGAGCTCCTCCATGGTCGCCTCGGTCTCGGTCTTCGCCTGGGAGAGCTCCCTGGTGCGCTCCTCGACCTTTTTTTCCAGGTTGACGTTCATCTCCTCAAGGTTGTTCTTCAGGGTGTTCACCCGGTCGGCAAGGCCGAGGGAGAACAGGGCGATGGAGAATACCGTCCCTATCTGGAAGCCCCACAGCGTGAGGAACGAGTTCGGCAGAACGCCGAAGCGGTTCCCCACGGTCAATATGACGCCGGCGAAGAGGAACGACCATGCTATGGCATACCAGTTCGCCTCGCGCCTTTTTTTTATTATCAGCGTTATCGCGATCACCGTTACCAGCGCTATGCCGGGCAGGTAGGCGGCCGCCCCTGCCATGATGCTTATGTGGTAGGGAAGGATGAGGGACAGTATCAGGCTCGTGCCGATGGTGACGATATATGCCATCATCGTGATCCTGAAATATTTAGGCAGCAGCCGATAGTCGATATACAAAATTGAAAAAATCGTCAGGGTTAAATTCGTCATGAACAGGAAGAACGGCACCAGGTCATTTATCAGCATGGTGTTCTTCCAGATATACTGGAACCCGTAGCCGTTGAGCTCCAGGGAGACCAGCACCAGCGCGGCGATAAAGACCGCGTAGGAAAGGTAGGTGATGTCTTTCATCGAGATGGCAAGGAGCAGGTTGTAGACCAGTATGATCAGCAGGGCGCCGTAGAAGAGGCCGAAGATCGTTTTCTGGATATTGATGTCCGAGATGACGTTCTTCAATGAATGAATGGTCATCGGTATGTTCATGGAGCTTTCCGACTGGAACCGGACATAATAGGTATAGGTGCCGGGGTCCCGGCTCAGCCGGATCAGGAAATTGTGATGATTGATGTCCCTCTTGTCGAAGGGAATCTTGTTCCCGAAATGTCTCTTCGTGTAATCATGGTTCGCGTCGGGGATATAGATGTCGATGCTGTTCAGCAGCGGGTACCCGATCTCGAGAAACCATTCGGTCTCATTTCCCTCGGGAACCACAACGGTGAAGCGCGCCCAGATGACGTCGTTGATGAAACCGAGGGCGTTTTTCGTCGTTTTTACGAATGACGCCGAATTCCTGATGTCTTCAAAGGTGAGAGAGCCTTTTTCATCGCGCATGATTTCGGCGGGAACCGCGTAGGAGTCCCCCGTACCCAGTGTAAGGGGGGCGGCGCTGAGCGGCGCTGCCACTATTAGTAACAGCGCGATGATTCCGAAAAGAATTTTCTTCATGGGTTTGGCCGTCCCGCGCTCCGCGCGGGACGGCATCTCCGTTATTCTCCTTTGAATTGCGGTTCACGCTTCTGCGCGAAAGCGGTCATGCCTTCCATCATGTCCTTGGTGGTGAAGAGCTTCGCCAGTTCCTCGCGCTCCACCTTCAGGTGCATTTCCGGCGACACGTACGGGCTCAGGGCCGTGACCTTCAGGATAGACCTGACGGACAGCGGCGGCCGCTTGGCCAGCTCGTTGGCGAAGGCGATGGCGTCGTCGAGGGTCTTCCCTTCCTCGCAGAGGCGGTCGACGAGACCGAGGGCCAGGGCCTCCTCGGCCTCAACCTGCTTGCCCAGGAACATCATTTCCAGCGCCTTGGACTTGCCCACCATGCGCGGAAGCCTGAGGGAGCCGCCGTAGCCCGGCATGATGCCCAGGTTGGTCTCGGTGAGGCCGACGCGGGCGCCCTTCTTCAAAAACCGGAAGTGGCAGGCCAGGGCGAGCTCAAATCCTCCGCCGAGGGCATGGCCATTAAGCGCCGCTATGACTGGTTTCGGAAAAAATTCGACCTTGTTCCACACGTCCTGCTCGCGCTTGAGAAAATCCACCGCGTTGAAATCGCCGAAGCCGCTGGAAAGATCCGCGCCGGCGCTGAATATCTTGTCGCCCGAGCCGGTGATGACCACCGCCAGGGTGTTCTTGTCCATCTCGATGGGGTCAAGGTACCGGCGGATAGATTCGAAAACCTCTCCGCTCAGCTGGTTCGCCTTCGGCTTGTTTATCGTTAATAGAGCGACTCTGTCTCTCTGTTCGAGTAATACTACGTCTGCCATTGTGTGCCTCCTTTATAGTATACACGGGCGTATCCGTCAAGCCGGATACGCCCGGATAGCGCTTTCTTTTTATCTGCCTATTGTTTTGAACGAGCCGTCGATGATCTCGGGCTCCGGTTTCAGTATGTCCAGATTGAACCGCTGGCTGAGCATGTTCAGGGCGTCCGTGAGCTGCTGGGGCTGCATGCCCGCCGCCAGGGTAAAGGGGCCCGCGAAGGCGTTCATGCCGTACTTGACGCCGTCATCGATGTCCTGTATCGATTTGGCCAGGCCTTCCTTCCACACCTTGACGGCCTCGTTGATCTGCACTGCCAGGAGGTGTATCGGGGTTATGTCTTCCGATGTCTTTGATGTGTCGATGACCGCTTTGCCGTCCTTCCACTCGTAAATGCCCTTTCCCGACTTCATGCCAAGCTCTTTTTTCGCGATTTTTTCGGTCAGGTACTTGCCCGGCTTGTACTGCGGGGAAAGGGTCTTGGCGTAGTAATCCAGGGTATGGCAGAATACGTCGAGGCCTACAAAATCGGTGGTCTCGAAAGGCGCCATTTTGGCTCCCATCTTTTTCATTGTCGCGTCGAGCTCCTGGGGCTTGGTCTTGCCTTCGTCGAGGATGGCGGAGAGGAGCGCCTGGTTCGGCGCGCTGATCCGGTTGACGATGAAGCCGGGACGGTCTTTCAGGACCTTGACCGGGATCTTTTCGATTTTTTTCGATATTTCGCACATCAGGTCCGCGGTGGCGTCGCTGGTCTTGTTGCCGTAGATGACCTCGACGAGCTTCATCCGGTTGACGGGATTGAAGAAGTGCAGGCCCACGAAGCGCTCGGGGTTCTTCACCACGCTGCCGATCTCGGAGATGCTCATGGTGGAGGTGTTTGTCGCCAGGATGGCGTCGGCCTTGCAAGCGTCGGACACTTCCTTGAAAACGGTTTTCTTGAGGTCCATGATCTCGGGAACCGCCTCGATGACGACCTGTACGTCGGCGACGGCTTCCTTCGTGTCGAGGGTGGTTGTCAGCAGCGACATGGCCTTGTTCATGTCGTCGGCCGACATCTTCCCCTTGCTGACGAGGAAATCAAGGCTTTTTTTGATCTTCGCCACGCCGTTATCCAGGAATTCCTGCTTGATGTCGCGCATGACGACGGCCATGCCGGCCTGGATGCATACCTGGGCTATGCCGTGCCCCATGGCGCCGGACCCGAGAACGGCGATTTTTTTTACATCGTTGATGTTCATTCTGTTGCTCCTTGTATTTTTTTATGGTATTTAACATCGATCCCGCGCCGCCGAAGGCGGCGCGGGATCGGAATAATGTTACCTGAGCTGTTTGCTGGAATACTCCAGGATGTTCCGCGCCACGATCAGGTGCTGTATCTGGCCGGTGCCCTCGAAGATGTCCATGATCTTGCTGTCGCGCATCCATTTTTCCGCGAGGTTATCCTGAGTGTAGCCGAGGGGCCCCAGGAGGTCGCAGCATTTCTGCGTTATCAGGGTGCCCCACCGCCCGGCCTTGGCCTTTGACATGGATGCCTCCAGGTTATTGTACTCGCCGTTGTCGGCCATCCAGGCAGCGCGCCAGGTGAGAAGCCGCATCGCCTCGAGGTTCGCCTCCATCAGGTAATAATCCTTCTCGAGGCTGCTGACGTTGTTCAGGTTCTTTTCGTAATCGAGGGCGATGCCGCTCTCCTCGATCCTTTCACGGGTGAAATCGAGGGAGGCCCGGGTGATGCCCAGGGCCATGGACGCGACCAGGGGCCTGGTGTTGTCGAAGGTTTTCATGACGCCCTTGAATCCCTCGGTGGCGGTCTTCACCTCCTCGCTTCCCAGGAGGTTGGTCCGGGGGATGCGGCAGTCCGTGAGCACGAAGGTGCCGGTGTCGGAGGCGCGGATGCCGAGCTTATGCTCAAGCTTCTCCAGCTTGAAGCCGGGGCGGTCCTTCTCGACGACGAAGGACTTGATGCCCGACTTGCCCGCCTTCTTGTCGACCGTGGCCCACACGACCACCACGTCGCACCGGTCCGCGCAGGTGACGAAGATCTTCTCGCCGTTCAGCACCCACTCGTCGCCGTCGAGCCTCGCGGTGGCCGTGATCGATCCCGAGTCGGATCCCGATCCCGGCTCGGTGATGGCCATGGCGGCCCACTTGTTGCCGAACCGCTCCATCTGCTCGTCCGTGGCTACGGCGGCTATGGCCGCGTTGCCCAGGCCCGCGTTCGGCAGCGACAGGAGCAGGCCCGCGTCGCCCCAGCACATTTCTTCTATGCTGATTACCGTGGACAGGTTGGTGCCCAGCTTCTTGGTAACCGGCTTGTCGTCCTTCTTCGGCTCTTCGCCCTCTTTCTTTTTCTTTTTGGATCCGCCCATGATCTTGATGGAGCGGAACATTTCGAGCTCTTTCGGGAACTCGTGCTCGTTCACGTCGTACTTGCGCGCGATCGGCCGGAGCACGCCCTTGGCCAGGTTGTTGATGCTGTTGCGCACTTCTATCATTTTCTGGTTTGGTTCAATATTGATCATTGTCGTTCCTCCATATATCTGAAAAAAGTTATACCGTCGCCATGCCTTCGAGAATGGCTATGCCCCGGCCGTTGCGGTAATACCGCTCCACGGGATGGTCCCTGATAAACCCGTGTCCGCCCAGGATCTGGACACCGTAGTCGGTTATCTTCATGGCGGCGTCGCCGGCGAAGATCTTCGCCAGGTACGATTCGCGTTTCGCGTCTTTTCCCGCCTCGAGGACAGAGGCCGCCTTCCAGGCGAGAAGCCTCATGCCGTCGACCTCGTAGGCCATCTCGGCGATCATGAAGGCGATGGACTGCCTGCTCGCGATGGGCTCGCCGAACTGCACGCGGTCCCGGGAGTAGTCCCTGGCGTATTCGAAGGAAGCCCGGGAAACGCCGGTGCCGATGGCTGCGAGGGCTATGCGGGATTTCTGCAGAAACTTACCATAGTTGCAGCCCTGTGAACCGCCCAGCCGGTCGGCTTCCGGGACCTCACAATTTTCGAAGGTCACAGGGTACGTCTCCAGGGCGTAGAGCCCCAGGTTCTTTTCCCGGTCGCCGATCTTCATGCCGGGATTATCCTTCGAGACGATAAAGAGCTGTCCCTTGCCGTCCAGGCCGGCGGCGACCAGCATGTGTCCCGCGTCCTTCGCCAGCGGAACAAAGCATTTCTTCCCGTTGATGACATAGGAGCCTGCCTTCTTCTCGGCCTTCGTTTCCAGGGACACGGCGTCGAACTTGAAGCGCGGCTCATTGATCGCGACCGTGCACGGCCTGTAGGCCGCGTCACAATAGGGTGTTATGTACTTTTTCTTCTGATCATCCGTTCCCATTTCCAGGATCGGATAGAGGAATGAAGAGGGCAGGGTCGCCGCTATGGCAAGGGCCATGTCGCCGGCCGCGAGCTCTTCCAGGATGATCGTGTTCATGATGGGCGAGTACTCCATGCCGTATCCGCCGTACTCCTCCGGTATCGGCGATATCGTCGCCCCCAGCTCCCATACCTTCTGGATGAATTCCGCGGGGATAGCCTTTTTCTCGTCCATGTCATGGGCGCTGTCAATGACGACGCCCTTCACCAGCCGCGCGATGGTCTCCTTCATCGTGCGCTGTTCCTCGCACATCCCAAAACTGAAATCTCTTTCTTCCATAAATGTTCTCCTCGCATGTGGATCAAAATTAGACTGACAGGTCAGTTCAATTAGCGGCAATCCTCGCGCCAGTCAACTATTTTTTTAACGAGCGTCATAAAACAATGTTTTTATTTAATACCGGGGTGAGGTTCTACATGAAAAGAGGCCGAATCCCCCCGATCAGGTCCTGCATTATGAACACTTTGTCATTTTTTGATAAAAATCGCCGGGGCGAAGACAGCGACGATCTCTCGGGTCATTTTTTCTATTTCTTCATTGTCACGCTTGTTTTTCTTGTTGCCGAAGTGGTTGAGGGCGACACGGAGGAGCGCCCCGGTTATCAGGTTCCCGGTCATTTCAATGTCTATGTCTTCCCGGACATGGTTATTGCGCATGCCGAGCTCAAGGTCGCCCACGATGAGGTTTTTGATCTTTTTCTCAAAGCGCTTGATGCTCGTTTCAAGCTCGCCGCTCAGTCCGATCCCCATCCGGAGGACGATATTGCAGAGGTCCGCGTCATTAGCCAGGAACTGGAGCGTATGCTTGACGCGGAAGGTCAGGTAGTCGACGGGCGAGATGGCCGCCAGGTCCACCTTGTGCATTTCGAGGGAGACGTATTTTTCCCAGTCGTTGTAATAATTCTTTATCAGCGTGATGAAAATGTCATCCTTGTTCTTGAAATACTGGTATACGGTGCCCCTGGCTATCTTGGCGTCGTCGACGATATCCGAGATCTGGGTGTTGTAATACCCTTTCTGGGAAAACAGGTGTTTCGCCCGGTCAAGGATCAATTGCTTCCGTTCAATGGCTTTCATGGCGTATGGCGGTCTCCATTGTTTGCGGCGCTCGGTTTCGTCGGAAATCCCGACACCGCGTTCGATATGTCATATTTTATGTCGCCGCCGTAAATTAGTATTGACAATATTCGCGGCATTGATAAAACTGACATGTCAGTCTAAAATAAAATAAAGGCCGTTTTTTGTCAATGGAATTTATTTTTTTTGGCGCGTGTCAAAAAAATAATTGACGTATTTTACCGCATGGTAAAACTGACATGTCAGTTTTAAAAAATTTTATCACACACCCCAAGGAGGATGCCCTATGGCTTCAATACCCACTATACCTGCTGACACCAGCGTTGAAAAACTTTTTGCAGAGATAATGCCGAGCGTATCAAAGGACATGCTGGCAAGCTCGAACGCGGCCACCGATCTCGCCGGAACCGAGATCACCATGGTCGTTGACGTGTCCGGCGAACAGTACAGCTACACCCTGAAGAACGGCGCCAACGTAGAGTTCAAGAAGGGCGACATAGCCAACCCGAAGCTCAGGCTGAAAGTGAGCAAGGACGACATCGAGAAGATGATCAAGACCCAGAACCTTGACATGATTCTCGGGATCCAGAACGACCTGAACAAGGCCAAGTACAACGCGCTGAATTCGCTCAAAGGCAGCTTCGTGGCCGAGATCACCAACGATGACGGCAGCATCGTCAAGCTCCAGGCGATCCTGAACGGCGCCAATGATCCGAGCTCCGTTTTCAAGATGAGCGCCAAGGACACCAGCGCCCTCATGAGAAAAGAAACGAACCCGGTCAACCTGTTCATGTCCGGGGCCATGAAGATCGAAGGCGACATGGCCTTCGCGATGGGAACGCAACCGCTGTTCAGCTAATACCGGATATTCCGCGCCACAGCGGAGCGCGGCCGGGCACTGACCATTTCCAGATACACGGTTTAAGTCTGATAGTTATCGGGGGATCAGGAGCTTGCATAATAAAACCGGAGGGCCGGTTTAATTGTGGAGGCGAATGATACCCCTGATAATTTTCTATTTTTATTCACGGATCGGAGGGAGCACCATGAAGAACCAATCATTGCCCTGGCACAAGGAATACGCGGTAACGGGAATACCGGTGACGTTGAAACCGTATCCTGACAAGCCGGTCTACGAACTCCTCTATGCCACAGCAAAAAAATATAAAAAAAACGGACTCATACAATATAATCATAAACTCACATACCCGGAGCTGAAGGACAAGGTCGACCGCCTTGCGACAGCCCTTTTCAATCTGGGACTGAAAAAAGGGGACCGTGTCGCCGCCATACTTCCCACATCGATCCAGTTCGTGCTGACCGATTACGCCATATCGCGGGCGGGCCTGGTCCATATCCCCAGCAGCTCCCTTGACTCTGTTGATTCCCTGGAGCACAAATTCAAAGAGGGGAAGCCGCGGGCCCTGGTCACCCTGACCGAGCATGCCGATGTGGCCGCGCAGGTAATGAAAAAATGCAAAATAGAATTCCTGATATTATGCGATCTCGACGATTTTTCAAGAGGCGCGGGCCACAGTGCCGCGGCCAGGGGGGGCGCTATTCCCGCCGACGCGTTGTGGATGACCGATCTCATCGACAAGACGCCGCCGTCGCCGCCCGATATTTCCTTTGATGTCGAGAACGACATCGAGACCCTCATGTTCACCGGGGGCACGACGGGCCTGGCCAAGGGGTGCATGCTGACGCACCGGAATATCTATGCCAACAGCATGCAGGGAATGTACGCCTTCGGGCTCCAGGCCGTCTTACTGAAGGGGGCCATAACGGTCCTCATGGGCCTGCCGTTCTTTCACACCTACGGGCACTCGGTCATGCACAACATGACGCTCCTGGGGTTCAACCAGATACTGGTGCCGGATCCGCGGGACACCGACGGCATGATCAGGATGATCAAGGAGCACTGCCCGCTGATGCAGTTCGGCGTGCCGACGCAGTTCATGAAGCTCTCGGAGGAGCTGGACGGCTACGCGATGCTGGGCGTGTCCGGGTCGGCGGCGCTGCCGACCAACGTCCAGGACAAGTTCGAGAGCAAGGCCGGGGGCGGGATCATGGAGGGGTACGGCCTCTCCGAGATGTCCCCGACGACGCACCTCAACACCTCCTTCCTGGTGCGCCTCTTCGGGGGGCGCACCTCAATGAAGATCAACACCATGATCCTGAGCATGCCGGGCAACCTGGCCCTTGTCAATTTTATGCTGCGATTGATCGGCGCCCGCAATGTCGGTTTCATGATAACCAAGGCCTTCGCGCTGATGGCGAAGCTGACCAGCAAGAAATCCGGTGCCGGGGAAAAGAAGGCCGCCGGATCAGCTGAGAAGCGCGGCACCATCGGCATCCCCTATCCGGACGTGGAGGTGAAGTTCCTCTCCGTTGAAACGGGGAAGGAAGTTACAATCGAGGATATGATGAAGGGCGAGAGGGGCGAGATGCTCCTGCGGGGACCGAACCGCATGATGGGGTACTGGCCCGACTTCGGCACCGGCATCGACGAGGAGGGGTACATCCATACCAGCGACGTGGTCAGGATCGACGAGAACGGGTTCTTCTACATCGTCGACCGCACCAAGGACATGATAATCGTGTCCGGCTACAAGGTCTATTCCCGCGAAGTGGACGATATACTGTACCAGCACCCCAAGGTCGAGATGGCGGCGACCGTCGGCGTCCCCGATCCGGAGCGCGAGGGGAGCGAGCGCGTCGCGGTGTACATCCAGCCGAGGGAAAAATACAGGAAGGACATCACAGAGCAGGAGATAATCGACTACCTGAAGCAGAAGGTGGCGAAATACGCGGTGCCCCGGGTGGTCATGATAATCGACAGCATGCCGCTGACGGAGGTCCACAAGGTCAACAAGAAGCTCCTCCGGGAAATGGCGAAGAAGGACGCGGTTTCCATGGCGAATGCCGAGTAATGGCAAGCACTTTTTAATCACAGGAGAATGTATTATGGAAGAAGCTGTATTTATCGACGGCGTGCGCACCCCCAACGGCAGGGCGCACAAGGATAAGGGCTGGTTCAGGAATCTAAGGCCCGATGAACTGCTTACCTATGTATACCAGGGCATTTTTGAAAGGAACAAGAAAGTCAAACCCGAGGATCTTGACGGAGTATTGGTGGGATGCGCGAATATATCCGGCATGCAGAACGATATCGGACGGCTGGGATGGCTTGCTTCCGGGCTGCCGGTGACGGTGGGGACTAACACGATAACGAACCAGTGCCCCTCCGGCATGTCGGCCACCATGCACGCGGCTCGCGCCATCATGACCGGCCAGGCCGACATCATGCTCGCCGCCGGCGTCGAGGACATGGAAAAGGTCCCCATGGCCGCGAACATGAATTTCCCGCCGCGCCTCCTCAAGTACTACAACGGCGCCGATCTCCCCATGGGGCCCACGGCCGAGAAGGTGGCCGAGGTGTACAAGGTCGCCCGGGAAGACATGGAAAACATGGCGATCTGGTCGAACCAGAAAGCGTACGAGGCCCAGCAGGCCGGCAAGTTCAAGAACGAGATCATCCCGGTCAAGGGCGTCGACGACAGCGGCGCCGAGATGCTGGTGGACAAGGACCAGTGGGTCCGGTCGAAGTCCGAGCCGGAAAAGATGAAGGCTATGACCTCTTCCTTCAGGCCGAACGGCGTGGTGACCGCCGCGACATCGTCGCCCCTCACCCAGGGAGCGGCGGCCCTCCTGCTCATGAGCCGGAAGAAAGCCGACCAGCTCGGCTTCGAGTACCACTACAAGTTCAATTACGGCGTCCTTGCCGGATGCGACCCGACGGTCATGGGCATCGGCCCCGTGCCGGCCTGCCAGAAGCTCTTCCAGAAGACCGGCCTGTCGGCGGCGGATATCGGTCCAGTCGAGCTGAACGAGGCATTCGCGAGCCAGGCCCTGGCCTGCATCCGCGAGCTGAAGCTGGATAACGAGAACGCGCCTTTCAAGCGCGTGAACGTGTGGGGCGGCGCCCTGGCCCTCGGACATCCGCTGGGACAGTCAGGCGCACGCATCATCGTCACGCTGCTGAACGTCCTGAAGACGGATTTCCCCAACGAGAAGTACGGCCTTGCGTCCCTCTGCGGCGCCTTCGGCAACGCGGCCGCGCTCCTTGTCGAGAAAGTAAAATAGACCGTATCACACATGCGCGAAGATGGCGGCGCGGGGGACATCCCTCGCGTCGTCATTGTTCTGGGAATCAGTCTGAAGCTGAACCCCTCCCCCTTGATGGGGGCCGCTCCCGGCCATCCGTGGCCTCCGCGGCATTGGAACATCCTGTCCGGCAGATTGCAGGTTGGTTGAAAAAAATCAATCACCTTCCCCTGGACCGCGTTCTCAGGATGAGGTTGATGCCAGCACAGGCACAGGATGTGCCGAAAGCACTGGCCTCCCATCGAGGGAGGGGGATAACTCACACGAGAGGTTCAATCATATGAAGAAATTGTTTGCAGTCATGCTCATGGTCGTTATGGGACTCTGCGCCGCCGGCGCGAAAACGGTGAAGGGCATTACGATCCCCGACAGCTTCAAGGCCGGCGGGACCGCGCTGGTGCTGAACGGGACCGGCATGCGGACGAAGTTCGGGATGAATATATATATCGGTGCCCTCTACCTGAAGGCGAAGGATTCCAACGCCGCCAGGATCTGCGGCGCCGACGAGCCGATGTCGGTGCGGCTTCAAATCGTGTCCGGCCTGGTAACGCCGGAACGCATGGCGGAGAACACGCGGGAAGGCTTTAAAAAGTCAAGCGGCGGGAACGTGGGTCCCTACAAGGCCGGCATGGAGAAATTCATCAATACCTTCAAGGACGGCATCAAGGTCGGCGATTATTACGATCTCGTGTACCAGCCCGGCAAGGGGACCCAGGTCTATAAGAACGGCGCGGCCAGGTCGCTGGTCGAAGGCCTGGCTTTCAAGAAGGTCCTTTTCGGCATCTGGATCGGCGGCAATTCTATACAGGCTGACCTGAGCAAGGGAATGCTGGGAATGTAAGCGTTCATAGAAATGAAAGCTTTGATGAGCGGGGGACGCGGCAATGGCGTCCCCCTGCTTTATTTCTTATGTGGCTGTTGTTTATGGGCGGATTTCTCCGCGACAAGGCCTTTCTCCCTGAAGCTTTTTACGAGTTTTCCGCCTATGGAGACGACGGCCTCATCTATCGATTCAGGATAGAACGTTTCCGATCGGCCCGACCAGACGAGGCGATTCGTCGAGTTTGAGTAAAGGCGCATGTCCAGGGTCACCTCGGTTATCCTGCTTTCTTCCTTCTGTGCATGGAGCTCGTCCCAGGAGCTCCAGTAGTAGCTGAAGTAGTTGTGGGGATCGCCGGGAAGGAAGGATGCTTCCTTCTTGATCGACGAGACGCGGAAAATCAGGATGCCCTCCGCCCCTATGGCGTGGGTTACCCGTTCGATTTCCCTGTCACGGTCGGAAGGGACCAGCAGGGCCGGCATGAAATCAACGGAGGCGACGGCCTGTATCCCCTGTTTTTTCAGATAACCGGCCAAGGATCGTTCGAACCTTGTGCGGAACTCGACCTTTTTATAAAGGCCGTAAACGGCGAATTTTTTCATCGGTCCTCCCCGGTAGGCCGGGTCCGACCACGAAGACATGCGCGTAATGGCGCAGAATGACAGCGGCAGGACCATGATGACTGTCAGGATCATTGTTGCGGTCTTTATGCATGGTTTTGTCATTTCTCATCCTCCCTTACTATTTTCTTCACCCTGCCCACGGCCCCGCTCTGCAGCCGCACCTTGATGCCGTGGGGATGGGACGGCGAACTGGTGAGGATATCCTTCACGATCCCCTCCGTGAGCTTCCCGGTGCGCTGGTCCTGCTTCAGGACGATGGCGACCTTCATGCCGGGCTTTATTCCGGATCGGGCGGTCCCGTCAGTCTGTCCCATGCCTAAGCCTTTCTTCTTTTCATGAACCAGAATGCGAGCGGCCCGCCGACTGCCAGCACCACGATACCCATGACCACGCCGAGGAAAATCCACCGGTTGAAGTACCAGTGACGGGAGATGCGCGCCATGAGGCCCGGTCCCGACGACTTGAATCCGTCCCGGGGAAGCACTATCCGCAGTTTAAGGTACTGCTCGTCGTAGAGGCCGTCGTCGTAATCGCCGATCAGCCTGCTCCCCTCCCAGCGGCTTTTGAAATCGGCCTCGCCCAGCATGGCCTCGCTGTCAAAGCCGCCGGTATACAGATGAAGCAATGGTAGGACCTTATCCTTTTTCACAAAGGAAGGTAAGGCGACCTCGAAGTGGACGCGGTCCGCCATCTTGACCGTCGTGGGAGGCAGCTTGAATTCAAGGAAGAAGGGCTCTTCCGGGTTGAAGTTGCCGTGCATTGAATAGCGCAGTCCGGTTTTATTCTGGCCGGCTTCCGGCGTGGGAATGCACACCCCGTCGAAGTTGTAATCGTCCATGTCGCACGATTTCTTGTCGAAGCCGTACAGGCACAGCTTGTTTTGCACCCACCCCGGCGCCTTGTTCGGGTTTTTTTTGTCCGTCGTATACATAAGCAGGTAGTCCAGGTACCACATTTTCATCTGGATACGGGGGCTGTCCGGGGCGTATTCGTAGGAGTCTTCGATGTCGACTGACAGGTTGTCGTTGATTGTCATGGTGCTCCGGAATTCCCTGATGGCCGGGTTCCGTTTGTTTTCATCAAGTAGCTTCTTCAACCCGGCCCGCATCGCCGCGGAATCAACCGCGCCCTGTGGCAGGTGCACCGTGATGTCCAGTATGGCTTCCTCCTTCCGGTTGACGGGGACCGTCACCTGGTTCCCGGTGATGACGCATTGAAGGTCACCGGCACCCTGGGCAGTTCCTCCCCTGAGAGGGATCAGGGTCGCCAAAGCCCTGACCGGCGCCACTCCGCCGGCGATGTTCACTTTCACGCTTTCTATCTTCGCTTCTTTCCCGATATAGGACCGCCAGAGCAGCCTGGACCCGGACCCGCGGGGGAGCACCATGCCGGTGGTCGTGTAGCTCAGGGTGAAGACGTGGCGCCCCGTTACCTTTTTATCCTTATACCCGAAGGCGAAGTAGCCTGAACCGTAGTCGGCCGGCATATAATACGCGAATCCCTGGGAAGACGAGACGTCCGATATGGCAAGCTCATTGTAAAGGTATCTCTTGTGCATCGGCCGGGCTATGCCCTGCTGTTCCTTGTTGATGGTCACGTCAAATGTCTCGGTGACGCTGACGGTTCCGTTGCCGTTCACCTTCAGGACCGCTGAGTAGGAGTTGATGTCGTAATTGACATCATACTCCTTGGGATACTGCACCAGCGGAGCCGATGATCCGGAGCCGCTGGGGGCCGTGGACCTGTAGGAGGGGGTGAGGCGCCCGGACCGGTCATAATAATCACGCGACGAGCCCGAGCTTGAGCCGGAACTGGAACTTGAGCTGGACGACCGATAGCTGTCGCCTCGCCCGGCGCGGCCCAGGGCGTCATGATGTGTGGTGACAGCGTCGCCCATCAGCACCAGGAAGAATATCGCCGCGGTAAGGGAGCGGATGGAGCGGGGAAACAGTATCATGTTTGTGCCTCCGGGAGAAATCGTTGCAGGCAGGTCACGTGACCCATCCTGCATGTTTTATGTTCGTGCCTTCTTTTATGTACAATAGTCTCAGGAGCCCTCCCTGTGCTTCACGACCACGTCGAGGAGCCAGTCGCTGTTCGTCTTCTGCAGCGCGCTGCCGCAGTAGGCGCAGGTAGCAGCGTCGCTCTCCGGCAGGGGCGCGCCGCAGGTGTCGCAGCCGTGGTCCGCGAAGCCGTAAGGGTTCTTTATCTGCTTGGACAGGAGAAGCTTCAGTTCATGCTCGAAGTGCTCTGGCTCCTTTTCCGCGCTGTAGGCGGCGCTCCAGAGCACCAGCACCACGGCGCGGAAATCCTTGTCTTCGTCTGTTACTTTCAGAAGATCGACCGAGCCGACGGCAGTCTGAAAGAATTCGCACGAGCTCTGGTTATCGGACTTGATTTTATCGATCAGCTTCTCCGTTGCGTCCCGGGCCAGGGGCGCGGCGCTTCCCTGTGCCTGGCTGTCGATCCAGCGCCAGAAGAGGTATGACGCGCGGTCCTCGATCACCTGGCGGTTGACCGAGAGGTTTTTCGTCTCGAGCTCGTTAAGGCCGGGGATTTCCGCAGCGGAGCCGGCCTTCCACTCGATGTCCTGGGTTATCTCCGAAAGGACCCAGTCGAACTCCCCGGAGTTGTAGATGGTGCCGCAGGTCTTGCACTTGTTGGATTCGCCTGCCGCGTCCGCGATGTTGCCGCAGTTGGGGCACTGGCCGGCGAGGATGTTCTTCGCGGCATCGGTCTTCGCGCCGCGCTTTCTCGTGAAAGAGTATATCTCGGTGAAGGAGGTCTTTTCCGCCTTTGCGAGGGCGTTCTTTTTCTCCTCCTCCGCCATGGAAACCGGTACCGTGACGTCCCGCGCATGCGCGTCCATCCGCACGTGGATAGTCTGGTAGGAATGGGAAAGAGAGGTGCCGATGATGGAGAGGCTGTCCACCCCGAAGTCTCCCATCAGGTTCCGGACCTTTTCCTGCTCCCCCATGAGCTTAAGCTGGAGCCTGAAGCGGTTGTACACGCCCTGGGAAACCAGGTTGCGCACCGGCGCCATGTTCCCGCCGGACCAGGCCTCCTGGATTCTTCCCGCGATGGTGCCGCATCGTTCAAGGAAGGCCTCGGGCGAAAAGGCCGGGTCCTCGGTCCGCACCTCGGCGATGAATTTCTCGGATTCGGATGGTGAGGGCGGTTTTGATGTTGCGGCCGTACCGGAATCCTTTGTTTTCTTTCTGACAACGAGGATGATGACGCCAGCCAGGATGCAGGACATAATGAAGGATACGATGAGGAATTTTTTCTTCTTGAAATGCCAGGCGTTCGAAAGGCTGATCCGCGCGCTTTTAAAACCGCCGACGTCCCTGAAGCCCACCGGGGGAAGGAACACCCGGGCGATCAGGAACTGCTCGTCAATGAGTCCGGCCGGATATTCGCAGACCAGCCTGTTGCCGTCCCACCTGCTCGTAAAATCCGCTTCATGAAGCAGTATCTCGTCCCTGGTTTTGTCGCTGTAATCGCGCCATACCCCGTAGGTGTTGGCGCCGCTGAAAAAGCCGCTGATGAGGTAGAGCTTTACCTGCGTCTCCTCCTTTTTCACGAAGGGGGGAAGGGCGATATCGAAGGTGACGCGGTCCGCCCTTTTTACGTGCGCCGAGGGTATGCGCAGCTCGAAGAAGAAGGGATCTTTGGCGTTGTTGTTCCCCAGTGTCGAGTAGTTGTAACGGGTTGTGCCGCCTTTTTCCATCGGGACGCACACCAGGTCCCGCCCGTAGTCGTCGCCGCTGCACGATCCCTTGTCAAAGCCGTAGAAATACTGGTCCCCCGTCGCCAGTACCCACGGATCGGTGCCCGGTTTCGCTTCCCGGTTCAATACGGAATAGAACCGTGGACGGCTCCTCATGATGGTCTTGTCGGTTGTGCTTTCCGGGGCCACTGAATATGTTTCCTTCCTGTCAACGGTCCGGTCTTCGTTTATAGCAATATCGGCCCGGTATTCCCGCACCGAGGGAAGCTGTTTATCTTTCAGCGCCTTTTCAAGGCCCGCCACGGTCGCGGCTGTGTCGATCACGCCCGCGGGCAGGTCAACGGTGAGGTCCAGGAAGTGTTCCCAGGTATAGTCATAATTATAGGAATAAGGAAAGGATATCACGTTTCCCGCGACGGTGCAGGGCAGCTCCTTCTCCTCGCCGGGCATTTCCAGGCGGCGATACATCGATGAAAGCCTCCACTTGATCTCACGCAGTTTTGTCCGCAGCGGCGCTGTGTCGTCGGGGAGGATGATTTTGACGGTGGCCCCCTTTACGAACCAATTTAAAAGCGGTCGCCACTGGAGCCGGGCCCCTTTCCCTGCCGGCACTATCATGCCGGTGACGCGGTAATTCAGAGTAAAATTCTGCCTCCCTTTCACCAGTTTGTCTTTATATCCGAACTGGATGACGCCGTCCTTGTATTCCGCGTATCCCTGGGTGCACTTCGGGTCGGTTACCATCAGTGTGTTGTACTGTTTGCCTTCGTTCTGGAATACCGGGTCCAGGGTACGGAGGAGGCCATACTGGTATTCCGTCAGGGTCACGTCAAAGGTCTCGGTCACGTCGACAGAGCCGTCGCGGTTAACAGTGAGGACCGCGGACCAGGCGTTAAAGCTGTAGTAATTGTCGTATTCTTTGACTACCTTCGGAGTCGGCGTATACGACCCCGAGCTGGATGAGGTTGATGACGAGGATGACGATGTTGATGTGCTTGATGATGTTGACGATGAGCTCGTCGATGACGAGCTGCGGTAATATGACGACGAGCCGCGGGAGCTGCTGGACCGCCAGGATGAGCCGGAGCTGGAGCTCGAGCTGGAGCTTGAGCTTGACGAGCGGTAGCTTCCGCCGCGGCCGGCCCGGCCCAGGGCGTCGTGAAGCGTGATCGCCGCGTCGCCTATCAGTATCAGAAAAAATAATACTGTCGTGATTGTGCTGATTGAGCGGGTGATCTGGTTCATGTGCCGTACCTCCACGGGGAGGATAACGCTATGCGGGCGCCTGTCAAATAATATTTAGGATATTTTACGGGACCTTGCCGGCGGCTTTATTTCTTCACGGTGAAGGGCAGGCCTGACGGCACGTCAAGAATGGGGTTCCCGGTGATATCGAGCTCCTTCAGCTTTTTCATCTTCAGCACCTCGGCCGGGAATCGCGTAAGGCGATTGTGGGATATATCGAGCTTCGCGCAGTTCTCGAGTCGGGATATGCCGGCCGGGATGGATGCAATTCCGTTACCTGACAGGTCGAGCGAGTAGAGGCCTGTCAGAGAAAGGATGGATGCGGGAAATTCCGATAAGCGATTATTGGAGAAGTCAAGGATGGCAAGGCGCTGGAGGTTCCTGATTTCTTCGGGGACCCTTGCTATCCTGTTGCCCGAGAGGTCAAGGCTCATGAGCCTTTTCAGGGAAAAGATCTGGGGCGGTATTTCCATCAGACCGTTGCGGGCCAGGTATAGAGACGCCAGGCTTGCGAGATTCGTGAATTCCGGGGGAAGGCCGTTGATTTTATTGTCATTGAGGTTCAGCGATTGAATGGTCGTGAGCTTCCCGATTATCGGATCAATGGACCTGATGTTCTGGTTCTGCAGCTGCACGAACTTGATCCGCCGGTCGAGAAGGGCCTGTTTCAGCGGCCACAGGCCGCGGACCCCGGCTGGTATCTCGTCCTCTGAGACGGCGGCGCGCTTCGGCTGATTCAGCTTCTCGTATTCCGCAGGCCAGTAGCGCTTCAGGGCCGCGGGATCGAGGGGCCGGAACAGGGGGATCATGGCGGCGATGGTGACCGTTGCTATGGAGAGGGATAACTTGTAAAAGTCGCGGTTGGTCTCAATCCTCTCCGTCAAGTAATAACCGATGCGGAGCGGAAGGTACATTACTAAAAATAAGATCATTGCCAGGATGGTGTACAGGATGAGGATCGGGATATTCGACAGGTGCTGGTGGAGGTTGCTTCCCGGCGTTAAGCTGATCACGTTCCATCCCGTGGAAAAACCGGTGCAGTAGAAAAAGAGGATGCATGCGTCGGCGGCGATGTTCTGCCCCATGGAAAGGCGCGACGGCGTTTCGTACCAGAGGATTCCCAGGAGGGCCAGCTCCTTGATGATGTTGGCGAAGAGGGCGGCCCCGGCGGCGAAGCCCATGTTGTCAAGGTCCGCCCCGAAGGCCTTGGAGGCGGTCATCACCATGATGGTCGTCACCGCGGTATGGAGGGTCCAGAGGAAAAATCCGAACCCCCCCTTTAAGGACCCGGCGGCGGCCCGCTTCTTCAGCAGGATGCCGATGAACTCCGCCGCGACGGCCGCCACAATGACCGCGCCCAGGACCGGATCCGTCCTCCCGCCGTAAATCACTTCACGGGTGGCTTCCTGCAATGTCCCGCCCGTGACCCGCGAGTAGAGGGCGTTAAAGAAGAACTCGTAGAAAAGTATGAAAAGAGCGAAGAGAAGATTGACTATGGTACCGGAATGTTTCATGGCTTTCGTTCCTGCCGGGGCATGCCTTTCGGCATGCCGCCGTTAATCATGTCCAAAAATCCGTCGCGCAAATATTAAAAATCGTCCAGCGCCCCTATGTCCAGCAGATGGGACACCTCTCCCCAGGATGCCACTTTCCATGCATCGTTTTCCACGGAAAAGGTGTTGATGCTCCCGTTGACCAGGGAAAAGTTTCGCGGGTTCTGAAGCGGTATGTCCAGCACGTATCTGAAGAGGCTGTCCAGGTTTCCCCCGTGCATGACCAGGATCAAAGTCTTGCCGGCGTTGCGGCCCGTTATATTCTTCACGGCGTTCATGGTTCTTTCATAGCGCTGTCGTACGCTTTCTCCGCCGGGGATAATATAATCCGGATCGTTGGAGATGTAGCGCTCATATTCGTCCGGGTATGCGGCGGCGAATTCCTTAAGCGTATGGCCCTGTACTATTCCCAGGTTTCTTTCATTCAATCCGCTGTCGCGCGCGATTTCCAGGCCGGTCCGCCGGGCGATTATCTCAGCCGTTCGTATGGCTCTGCCCAGGGCGCTGCAGTAGATGACATCACAGGAAAGCCGTGCCAGTTGGTCCCCGGTCCTCCGGGCCTGCTCCAATCCCAGCGCGGTGAGATTGCTGTCCAGATGGCCCTGCTGCTTGCCGATCCTGTTCCATTCAGTTTCGCCGTGCCTGACGGCCAGTATCGTTGTCACGGTGATATTGTTCTCCGCCTGTTCCTTGGTGTCGGCATGGATCTGTGATGATGACATGGCCGCCATGGATTAGTACAGGATGTTGAAATTCATTTCAACAAAAATTTTTTCAATAGAGTTGTCTGAGGAGGTGGAGGAATTGTCAATCGCCGGACTTTGTCCCGTAGCCCATGTAGGAGCAGTCGAGGTGATCGGTCTCGGTGAAATCCATGCGCTTGCCCAGCTCCCTGTAGGAGATCTTCTTTCGAGAGGCCCTGTATAAATTCAGGAGAATCGACGGACCCATGCGCCGCGGCTCTATCCCTTTCAAATCGGCCAGGGCCATGGAATGACGCGACATCAGCTCTCTCAGCTCCCCGGGCCTGATGAACATGGACCAGAGGTGGTCATCGCCCCTGCCGAAGGCCGTGAGGCCGCATTCCTGCATGAAGTAGATGATGGCGACCCTGCTTATCAGGGTCCGGTTGATGGTGTCGAAAAAGAAGACGCCCCCGGTTTTGATGACCCGGGATATTTCCGATATGACTTTACCGAGATCGCTGACATGCTCAAGGACATCGCAGCAGAACACCATGTCGAAGGAGCCGTCCCCAAAGGGGAGCTTTTCCCCGGATGAGGTCAGGTAATCGATGGAGAGGCCGCCCCGGGCGGCGTGTTCCCGGGCGACAGCCAGCGATTCCCCGGAGGGGTCCACGCCGGTGACGCGCAGCCCTATCCGCGAGAGATCCTCTGAGAGAATCCCTCCGCCGCAGCCGAGGTCAAGGGCTTTCATCCCGGAATATCCTGAGGGAAATCGGGCATCCAGTATCTTTTTGAAATAATTGAAACGCACCGGGTTGATGAAATACCTGATGGTGGCGGTCGATCCCTCCTCCTCTGACCACCAGAGATGGGCGATGGAATCGTAGTCGTTATTTATGGTTTTCATTCTACTTCTTGTTCTCCGAGAGGATCAAGCTTCGGTGAATTCGCATTCCTGTATGCCATTTTCATGGCCGTGTTCCACATCCGGCCGGCCCTCGATATGATATGCGCGGCGGTGACAATGATCAGCAGCAATGTCAGCTTGTCGTGTATCTCCACGAAGCGCCTCCCGCCACCATGGCCGTGGCCCTGGCCGAAAAAAATCCACGGTATCAGGGCCGTGAGAGATGCCAGCACGTATAAAACAACCGTGTAATATGATGACGGCACCTTCGCGAGGGACCTTCGGGCTATTATTCTCCTGGTGGTTGTCGCAATGTATCTCCGGTGCAGCAGGCAGTGGGCGGTTATGCCGGCCAGGGACATGACGGCCGACAGCTTGTGCAGCAGGAGCCACCCGTGCCTGTTTAATCCCAGGACCTCGCGGCCATTGGGGAGATGGTGCATGTGGTAATTGACCTGGAGCAGGAGGCCGGTGATAGCGAGGAGTAAAAAAAGTGCCAGGTTAAAAAGATTCAGATAGAACTGTTTTTTCGCAGCACTGTGAATCGTGTCAGATTTGTTCATGGTTCCATCCTCATCTATTGGATCGGTTCCGGTGAAAAGGGCTTCACCCGTCATCAGCAATAACCCGGGGATGCCTGTGACCGGCGGCTATGGTTAAAATATATCACGGGAATGGGTCCGCGCAATTATCCTTTGTTAAGAGGACAGTAAATTCTATTTTTGCAATAACACCCCGCTTCTTTTAAGCCTGGCACGGATCCGGGACAGCGAGACGGGGGTGATGCCGAGAAATGAGGCGATGTACTGCTGGGGCAGCCTTGATGCCAGCCCGGGGAATTCTTTCAGGAGCTTGAGATACCTTTGTTCCGGGGAATCGAGAATGAACGACGCGTGCTGGTTCATGTAGTAGATCAGCCTGTTCATGATGAACCTGTTGAAGCCGGCTATGGCCGTGGCGTTGTTCATGAAAAGTTTTTCAAGTTCCTCCATGGGGATGAATGCTATGGTGGAATCCTCAATGGCCTCGATGTATTGATTGCCGGGTGTCCGGGTAACCGCGCTCTCGAAGGAAGCCACCACCTGTGATTCTATGAAGAATTGCGACGTTACTTCAGCGCCCGTGTCTTTTACGAAATAGGTGCGGAGACAGCCCTTGATAACCAGGTGAAGTATGGACGCGATTTCCCCTTCGCGGAGCAGGATCGTCCCGGCAGGGACATTCCGTATCGTTATGATGCCCAGTAATTTATTCAGATCCCCATCTTCAAAAGGGAATCTTTTTTTAATAATGTCTTCATATTCTTTTTTCATTATCCGACTGTTCCTTGCCGATTGTGTCAGGCCAAACAAGGGCCCTCTCAGCATGGATACTATGCTCGGGATATGATTGCAAGCCAATTTATGTTCTCGCGGAGACGCGGGGGGGGAGTAGAAAATAGTGTCATGAAAACAAGAACGGCGCGGTGTAAACCGCGCCGTCGCTAACTATCAGTCGTTTCCCCCGGCGGGATACATCTTTTCAATATCGTTCTTGTATTTTTCCTCAACGACCTTGCGCTTCACCTTGAGGGACGGTGTGATCTCGCCGGTGTCCTGGGTCCATTCGGCGTCGAGGAGGGTGAACTTCCGGATCTGCTCGACCCGGGCATAGCTCTTCATCTCCCGCGTGATCTCGCCCTGGATCAGGTCATAGACCTCCTTGCTGTTCACCATGTCGCTATTGCTCGAGAAGGTGAGGCCCTTGGTCTTGGCCCATTTCTGCACGTTCTCGAAGGAGGGGATGATGAGCGCCGACAGGTACTTGCGGCGGTCGCCGATGATGGCCACCTGCTCGATGAACTTCGAGGCCTTGAGGCTCCCCTCGATGTTCTGCGGCGAGATGTTCTTTCCGCCGGCGGTGACGATGATGTCCTTGATGCGGCCGGTGATGGAGACGTAGCCTTCATTGTCGATCTTCGCCAGATCGCCGGTCCTGAACCATCCGTCCCTGGTGAAGACCTCCTTCGTCGCCCTGGGGTTCTTGTAGTATCCCTTCATGACCTGGGGCCCCTTGATGAGGAGCTCGCCCTCGTCGGAGATCTTGACCTTGGTCTCGGAAAGGGCCGGTCCGACGGTGCCGGGCTTGATCTTCCAGGGCGGATTGACGTTCGTCACCGGCGTGGTTTCGGTGAGGCCGAACCCTTCCAGGATCTTGATCTTCATGCCGATGAAGAACTCGGCGTCGGATATCGAGAGGGGCGCGCCGCCGGACACGGCGAACTCCATGCGGTCCATGCCGAGGCCCTCGCGGAACTTGGCGAACACCAGCTTGTCGAAGAGCTTGACCCTGAGACCCAGGAAGAAGGGAAGGGGCTTGTCGGAGCACACGTAGGGGAGGTTTTCCTTCGCGGTGGCCACCGCCAGCTTGAAGAGGAACTGCTTGGCCTTCGGCGCCTCGGGGAGGCGGGAAAGAATGACCGAGTGAATCTTTTCGTACAGCCGCGGCACGCTGATGATGAAGGTGGGCCGGACCTCCTTCATGTTGTCCACCACCTTGCCGAAGTCCTCGGCGAAGGCGACCGTGCATCCGGCGAAGAGAGGGAAGTAATACCCGGCCGTCCGCTCCAGCGAGTGCGACAGCGGCAGGAAGGAAAGAAGCACGTGGGTGTCGTTGATGTACTCGCTGAAGTCGTTGTTGATCTGGCGCGCGTCGGACACGAAGTTGTCGTGGGTGAGCATGACCCCCTTTGGATCGCCCGTGGTGCCCGAGGTGTATATGATGGTCGCAAGGTCCTGCGGCTTGATGGCTTTCATTCTCTTGTCAATCTCGCCCTGGTTCTTGAAGGCGGCCCCTTTTTTCAGCGCGTCTTCGAAGGTAATGACGGAGCTGTTGGGCGCTTTAATGTTATTGATGACGATGGTCGTTTTGAACCCGGGGACTTTTTTCTTCGCCTCCAGTATCTTTTCCATGTGGTCCCTGGATCCGGCTATGCATATCTTCGCGCCGGAATTGCTCAATATATAGCGGGATTCCTTGGCCGAGTTGGTTCCGTAGATCGGAACATTGACCGCTCCCACGGACAGGATCGCCAGGTCGGATATCCACCATTCGGGCCTGTTGTGCGAAAAGAGGGCGACGCGGTCGCCTTTTTTGACGCCGGCGGATATCAGGTAGCAGCCGAGCTGCCGTACCCTCGTGTTCATCTCGTTCCAGGATATGTCGATATACTTGCCGAGCTTTGCGTCACGGTAGGCGACGCAGGCCCGGTCGCCGTATTTCGCGACCTGTTCCCGGAATGCTACCGGTACCGTAGTGTTTTTAAGATTCAGCGTGCTCATGGAACCTCCCATTTATATATGTGGTAAAAAGTAGTAAAATAATCCGTCCAGCCAGTCTGACAATCGTAGATTTGTCACATAAAAATGCAAGAAAAAACTGACATGCCAGTTCATTTTTTATTTTGGGCTGATTTTTGTCCGGCGGCACGGATGAGGAATGTTACGGAATCCGCTATTTGTCCAGTTCACGCAGGGCTTCTTCTATGAAGCCGAAGCCTGTTTCATTGAAGGCGATCTCGTTGATCTCAATGAGGATGATGTCCCGCTTGAAGATGTCTCCCTTCCAGTCGACCCGGGCTTTGTCGATCGGGTCGTGCCGCCCGGCGGGGAATGAATGGTCGGTGTTGAAATAGTAATAGAAATTGAGGCGCGAGAAGAAGCCGTTCTTCTCAAGATGTGGTATGATATTCCAGCAGAAGCTGGTGCCCACCATCAGCATGCTGGGCTTGTATGAACCGGCGCCGCCGACGGGGTAGGTCTCGGGATAGAGGTATTCGGTAAAGAGGCTCCGCGTGAACAGGATGTTGCCGAGGCGGGCTATGTCGCTGTCAAGCTCCAACGGCTCCCGGGTCCGCGCGACCTTTTTGCAGCCGATATGGGTCACCCTTTTTCCGAGAAGCCGTTCGATCCGATCGACGAGCGCAGTGGTGAAGAAGTAGCTGCCGTAGAGGCTCCAGTGGGAGCCGCTGGTGGGGTAGAGGTTCGGCTCAGAGGCGGCTTTCTTTTGAAGCAGCAGTTCCCGTCCGTCGATATGGTTGATGCCGTGTTTTCTCAGGACCGGCAGGAAATTCTGATACTCATCGTTTTTACCCAGGTTGTCGCGCAGGATGAACCGGTCCGGCAGGAATTCCGGATAGATGCTCGTCTTGCTGGAGGTGATCAGCAGCAGGAGCCTGACGTTTTTTTTCAGGAGCTTTTCCTGTAAAAGCTTCAGCGATACGGCTTTCGCCTCCAGGGCCTCCGGCTTGGCCTGGTTGATGCGGTTGTAATAGTCAATGTAAGGCTGCTCGTAGAGGTACTTGTCCTTTCCGAGGACGACCTTGCGGGGGTTGTTCCGCGAGAATTCGCTGAAGAGCGAGTAGTTGACCTGGTTGTCACACTTTATGAAGAATCCCCTGAAGCCGACATGCTGCTTGAGCCACTGGTCCACCGCGGCCTGGAATTTTCCGCTGAAGAGGTCCGCTCCCGTCGGCATCTGGAGCGGGATCTTCTGCTCCGCGCCCTTCAGGACCATGTCGGGGAACGGTTTCAGGTGCGTCTGGATCACGAAGATCGCGATGACGAGGTTGGCGGCGATTATGAATGCTTTTTTTCCGTTCATCGTTAGAACCTGAAATATATAAATGGGCTGAAGCTGTTGTTTATCATCGCCATCAGGGAAAACACCACCAGGACGCAGGCGCCGGCGATCTTCAGGCCCGTGACGCTCCGCTCGCTCAGGCGAGTCGCGACCAGCTCGCGGATTTTGTCAAGGTACCGTTCCGGGAAGAAGCAGATGACCACGCACACGAAGAAGACGAAGAGCTCCCTGTTGCCGATAAGGTTCGTCAGCAGCACCGGGGACTTGATCGCGCCGATGGCCGTCACGTCGAACATGCGGTGTATGTACCTGAAGGCCTCGGTGATGGTGGTGCACCGGAACAGCGCGTGCCCGACCAGGAGGACCATGTAGAACTGCAGCACCTGCAGCGGCATTGGGAGGCGCTTCAGTATCTTCAGGAGAAAGATCCGTTCGAGGAAAATAAAAAGGCCGTTATAGATGCCCCAGGCCAGGTATGTCCAGTTGGCGCCGTGCCAGAAACCGGAGAGGATGAACACAGCCCAGAGGTTGCGGTAGGTGTTCAGTTTGCTGACGCGATTGCCCCCCAGGGAGATGTAAAGGTATTCCCTGAACCACTTGACCATGGAGATGTGCCAGCGCTTCCAGTGCTCCGTGAAATTGCCGACGCAGTAGGGCCGATAGAAGTTTTCCGGGAGGGTGAACCCCATCATGCGCCCGATGCCGATGGCTATGTCCGTGTATCCTGCGAAATCGAAATAGATCTGGAAGCTGTGGGATACGACGCCGAGCCAGGCGTATCCCACGGTCAGGGAGGAAATGTCCATGCTGAAGATCCCGTTCACCACGTTGCCCATCGGATCGGCCAGGAGCACCTTCTTGGCGATGCCGATGCAGATGCGGATGCTTCCCTCGAAGATGTCCTCGAAGGTGAACTGCGGCTTCTTTATCTGTTCCGCGATGTCGCGGTAAGGGACGATGGGGCCCATCGTGACCTTGGGGAACATTACCAGGTAGAGGGCATATTCGAAAATATTCCTCGCCGGCGCCGCCTTGCCGTAATAGATGTCCACCAGGTAGCTTATCCTGTGGAAGGTGATAAAGGATATCCCCACGGGAAAGATGACGACCTTCCAGGAGATGGTCGCCATGTCGAGGCTTCCCAGGAGGCGGTTGATCTCGCCGATGAAGAAATTGGTATACTTGAAATAGACCAGGACCAGGATGTTGAGAGTCACCGAGACGGCTATGAGCAGTTTTTTCCTCTTTTGGTCGCCGGCGCCGTGGATGGCATTTCCGAAGAGGTAGTCCATGACCGTCGCTAAAAGCAGGACCACGACCCCGGTGGGGGACCCCCAGAGGTAAAACAGGTAGCTCACCCCGAGGATGAGGGGGAACTTGAGCTTTCCCGGCACTGAAAAAAACAGCAGCAGCACCAGCGGAAGAAAATAGAAGAGGAAAATTATAGAGGTAAATCCCATGGCTGTCCGAACAAAGCGGCCTCGCGGCTGCGCTTAGCGTATTTTCCTTTCGATATTGTCGCTGATATGCTTCAGCAGCGGCTCCATGCCGGCCCCGGTCTTGGCGCTGACCTGGAAAATATTGATAGTAGGGTTCACCTTTTTGATGTTGTCCATCAGCTCGTCCATGCTGTAATCGAGATGGGGGAGCAGGTCGACCTTGTTCAGCACCATGGTGTCTGAGGTGTTGAACATGAGGGGATACTTGGCCGGCTTGTCCTCGCCCTCGGTGACGCTGAGGACCACGATCCGCTCGTCGTCGCCCAGCTGGAATTCGGCGGGACAGACCAGGTTGCCTATGTTCTCGATAATGACCAGGTCCAGGTTGTCCAGGTCGAACTGGTCGAGGCATTTTTTGATCCAGGTGCTCTCCAGGTGGCAGTCGCCGCCGAAACGGTCCGTCTCGATCTGGAAGATGGGAATGTTGTGGGCGGCGAGGCGCTCGGCGTCCTTGGTGGTCTTGATGTCGCCCTCGATGACAGCGATGCGGTATTTCTTTTTCAGGGCGCCGATGAGCTTGTCGTTCAGGGTGGTCTTGCCCGATCCCGGCGAGCTCATCATGTCGATCATGTAGACCTTTTTCCGTTTCAGGAGGTCCTTGACCTCGGCTGCGGCATTTTTATTTAATTCAAGTATGTCTTTCAGGATTTTTATTTCCATCCGGGAAAACCTTCCTTCATTGCGCTGTCATAAAAACACGACATTTGTGGCAGGTCTCGGTGAAACTGTCCATACTTTTTTTTATCCGGAGATCCTCACCCGCGTTCTGCGCGCCGCCTACCCTCACCCCGCCTCCGGCGCGCCCTCTCCCACGGGGAGAGGGCTTCCGAATTAATAAATTTATCTGGATATGGATGTTATTAAGTGTATAAACCGGACAGATAGGTAACAGAATAAACCGGGCACATAGGTTACACATTATATTAGGGACATGGAGGAAAACCATGCCCTGGAGAATGGAGAAACCTATGGATCAAAAAATTAGAATGATA
>JAGNKX010000015.1:110375-146239 GCA_017999915.1 Spirochaetota bacterium | reverse complement strand
TTATTTTTTCCTTAAACTGGGGGACTCATTTGAGGAGCGTGTTAAAAAGTTTCTCTTTTACGAGGAGGCCTATCGGAAGAGGCTGGCAATATATTTTTGGAATGCAGGCCAGGGGGTCAGAGCCTGACTTACCGTCACAGACCAATCCGATTTCAACGATTCCCAGTTATTAAATGGTGGACAGGATACTGCTAACCGGATGAAAATGAAACGAGCCCTGATACTAGGTCATAATGAAAATGACTAAAACAAATGCCATCAGAATCCTGGAATCCAAGGGAATAGCGTATCATATGTCATCCTACGAAGTAACGAAGATGAACTGGATGCAGTCACTGTCGCACGAAAAATAGGTGTCGAACCGGAAAAAGTTTTTAAAACGCTCGTTACGACAGGCGATAAGACGGGATATACCGTCTATGTTATACCCGGAAACTGCGAGCTGGACCTAAAGAAAGCAGCCAGAGCAAGCGGGAATAAAAAAATCGAAATGATAAAAATGAAGGATCTGCTGCCCACCACCGGCTATATACGGGGCGGGTGCTCGCCCATTGGCATGAAGAAGCTCTTCCCCACCTTCATAGATGAAAGTGCCCAGCTGTATGACGAGATTTATGTCAGCCCGGGTATGCGTGGAATGCAGATAGCCCTTTCACCCCAAGATTTAAGAAATGTTATCAACGGTGCCTTCGCTGATCTGATTTAACCCTCCCCCAGGTCCCATGGTGTCAGGATGTTGTAGGCATGCCTGTTTTCTTTCGCACCCGATCGCATCCCCTGACTCCTTTTAGAGGCGAGGCTCTGACCCCCTTGTGCCTCCCCCCTGGGAAGCGCTCAATGGGCACAGCATCACCGGCGGCGCATTATTATGACCGTAATGTCGTCCCTAATTGCCGTATTCCCGGTGAATTCATTGAACCGTTCGAGAATGTGGTCCAGGATCTCCCGTGAAGAGGACCCGGGCGCTTCGGCCAGGGCCTTTGAAATACGACTGACATCGAACAACTCCTCATCCTCGTTCCTGGCCTCGACCATACCATCCGTGAAAAGGGCCAGCACATCACCCTCCTGCAACGTAATACTCGTCATATCGCAGGTATAATCTTCAAGTTTTACGCCCAGGATGAAACCGGATCGGCCGTCGGGCTCGCTGCAACTTGCCGGCTTGACGCCACCGGCATCCCTTAGCAGCATATCGTGGTGGCCTGCATTGAGGAAATGAACAGCGTTACCCTCCAGTTTGAGCAGCAACCCGGTTAGATAATAATGCGCCCGCCCAATGTCATAGTACAGGTCCTGGTTGAACCTGTTGAAAATAGAGTTGAATTCAGAATCATGGTAATCGCGAAACAGCCTGAACAGAAGGGTCTTTGCTATCATGGTGACCAGGCCCGATGATATGCCATGGCCCGATACGTCGAAAATCGCTATGCCGGCCAGGCTGCCTCCTAAAGTATAAAAATCGTAGAAATCCCCCGACACGCCGGCCATGGGACGATAACTGCAGGCGACATCCCACTCCCCGGTCTGCGGCGGTTCCTTGAAGATGATCGCGTTCTGGACGTAGGTGGCCATTCGCATGTCGCGCTCGGCAATCCGGCCGGCCTCTTCCAGGGACTTGTTTGCCGAGGCGAGGGTTTCGTTCATGCTTCCCATCTCGGTGAGGGCGGCGTCAAGCTCCTCGGTTCGCTCCTTCACTTTTTCCGCCAGGTCCTCGTTCAGGGCCGCGAGTTCGCCATGGAGCGTTTCCACCGTGGCGTATGCCCTGGTGAAGCGATAGGACAGGATCAGCGACTGGAAAATGATAAAGAGCATCAATCCCTGCGTTATGAAATACCCGGTGATTATGACCTTGTTGTAGAATAGCAGATCATTTATAAACGCCGCGATGAGAATCACAAATCCGGAGAGGAATACCCTCATCCCCTTGTACCCTTTTAAAAGTGCCCTGACCAGGAAAAAGATGGTCACGGCGACCACCGCCACGGAGAGCAGCTGGTATATATATCCCGTTGTGGCATACAGGCGGTATGGCAGCAGCGCTTCCACGGCGAGAAAAAGCAGCGGCAGGGGATCGACGATCCTCGCAAAGGTCAACGGAATTACGCCGGGAAAGAGCCAGAAGAGAAAGCGCAGAAAAACCGGTATGGAGCAATAAAAGCTCGCGTGTATCAGGAAATATATCTGCTCGGCCGTAAGGGACGGAAAGAAAACAAGTATATTGGTATCGCCGGTAGTCATGCCGAATATCCCCACGGCAAGGCAATACAGGCTGAAATACAGGAAGGATTTTTCCGTCCGGCGCAGAATATACATGTTGAGATAAAACAGGAATATCATCATGAGGCTCCCGAAGATGAACAGGTCCTTGGAAACCGTTCCCTTCATGATGCCGGTTATCTGCTCTTCAGTGCCCAGGAGCACCGGATTTTCAGGACCCTCGTATGAATAGGTATGATTGGAGATCGCCATAAGAATCGACAGCCGGGAAGCGCCGGGCACGAAGCTCTTCACCGCCACGGAGGTTCCGAACCGTTCGTCTTTTTCATTACCGGCCACTACGCCCGTGGAGCTCACCAGGGAATTGTTCACATAAAACCGCTTGGCCGATCTCATTTCCGATATCTTGATTGCTAAGATACGCCGGTCATAGCGCTCATTGAGGAGGACCGTGAGACGATAGGTCGCCGATCCACTGGCCGTAAGGACCTGCCCGGCTACCGAATGCCGGCTCCTGCCCGCCGGCAGCATGGTGATACCAGAGGTGCGGCCGCATCCCTCGTCATTGCAGTTTTCCGGTTTGAGGATCTCGTTCTGGTAGAGCAGCCATTCCCCGGACAGGCTCACCGGACCATCACGGTCAAAGTCCCAGTTCCGCACGTCAAGGACCCCGTTGCGGGCCAAAGGCTGATTTTTGCCGTCATATGATGGTGAACAGGCAGAGGCGGAAACGGTAAGGACCGCGATAATGAGTAACGAGGGAATGCGAAAAGGTAGATTCACTTTTTTTCCTCAGCTTTGTTCTGGGGTAAAGTGTGTCGAATGAAGTTCTTCAACGGCGTCCATCATGGACATAGGCCGTTTTAGAAGCTATCCAGCAACCCTCATTAAATCAAGAAAAAAAGCGTTTCTCCCGCCATGTTTTTAATTATGTCCGCAAGGGATTCTCCCGGTCCCTGCAAGATATGAACCGGAGCTGATCGAAGAGTCCCGGCGCTCCGTTATGTTTCCATCCCCGCCATTGTGGCGGGCAACGGCGCGCCGATGAGTCCGTTATCCGATGTAATGATTATCGCTTCGCGCCCTTTTCCTTTTCCATCTTCCTGAGCTCGACGCGGCGGATCTTTCCGCTGATGGTTTTCGGCAGTTCCGTGACAAATTCTATTTCGCGCGGATACTTGTACGGCGCGGTCACGCGCTTCACATGCTCCTGGAGCTCTTTTACCAGGGACGCTCCCGGCTTGTACCCAGCCTTCAACACCACAAAGGCCTTGACGATCTGGCCCTTCAGGTCGTCGGGCACGCCGATGACCGCGTTCTCCAGCACCGCTTCGTGCTCCTGCAGGGCGCTTTCCACCTCAAAAGGCCCTATGCGGTAGCCGCTCGATTTAATCAGGTCGTCGGCTCTTCCCACGAACCAGAAATATCCGTCCTCGTCCCGGTAGGCGCGGTCGCCGGTGAAATACCAGTCCCCGATGAAAGAGGTGCTCTCTTCGGCCTTCCAGTATCCCTGGAACACGCTGGGCGGGTTGATGGGCTTCACCTTCACGGCGATGTGGCCTTCCTCGTTGGCAGGCACCGGGTTGCCGTCGTCGTCGAGGATCTCAACGATGTGCCCCGGGGTCGGTTTTCCCATGCTTCCCTCGCGAATGGTAAGGCACCGGAAGTTGGCCACCAGGGGAATCGTCTCTGTCTGGCCGTAATAGTCGTATATCCCGAGGCCGGTCGTATCCTTCCACGCCTTGATGACCTCCGGGTTCAGCGGCTCGCCGGCGGAAAGAGTATGCCGGAGTTCGCTCCAGTCAAATTTCGACAGGTCGATATGGCCTATCATCAGGCGATATACGGTCGGGGGAGCGCAGAACACGGTGACACCATAACGCTCCATAATCTCCGGAATGTACCGCGGCTCGAACTTGGCCCCCATCTTCCACTGCATAACTGTTGCGCCCACGATCCACTGGCCGAATATCTTCCCGTAGGCCGTCTTTGCCCAGCCGGTGTCGGCATGGACCCAGATGATGTCAGTCGGGCGGAGGTCCTGCACGTACCGGGCCGTCACGATATGTGAAATGGCATAGGCCTGGGTATGACGCACCATTTTCGGATTGCCCGTTGTGCCCGAGGTGAAGTATATCAGCATGGGGTCAGAGCTCTTCGTCTTGCCGCCGAAGTCGCCGGGATTAAAGTGGCGGGGGGCGTCCTGCATCAGCTGCTCGAAGGGCTCCCACCCCTCCCTTGTCGCGCCGGTGATGATCCGATACCGGAGTCCGGGGATCTTCTCCCGAACGGCGTCGACCTTGCGGGCGCCCTCGGCGTCCGTTATCGCCATGACCGCCCCGGCGTTGTTGATGCGGTAATCGATGTCATGGCCGGTCACCAGGTTAGGAGTCGGCATGGCCACGATCCCCGCTTTTATCATGCCCAGGACGGCGATATACCATTCCTCGGAGCGGGGCAGCATCAGGAATACCCTGTCGCCTTTATTCAGTCCGGCTTTTTTCAGCACGTTGGCGAACTTGTTGGCCAGTATCGACAGGTCCCTGAAGGATAGCCGCGAGGCGGTCATACCGTCCTCTGATACGGTTATCAGCGCCGTCTTTGTCCTGTCTTCGACCCATTTTTCAAAATCGTCGGTGACAAAATTATAGTGATCAGGCACCTCCCACTTGAAGCCGTTGTAGGTTATGTTGTAATCCGTCATGTTCGTGCTGATGTTTTTCATGGTCTCATCTCCTGACCTTACAAGATCTTCTTTATCCTCTTTTGACATTATTTTAATACAATTATAAATAACAACATAATTTTTTATTTATAATATGATATTTTGATTTTATTTTTATAATTTATAATTTTTTTTATATATTTTTTATATTTTATATATAATTTTATAGAATATATTGTATAATAATTAATATTTTGATGAGATATTTGTTTTATCACTCGATAAAAAAGATATGCTGATGTGATTTTTCCTGATAAGGTACCGATAACTATCGGTGTCAGATGGGGTCAGAGCATGGATCTGCCGATAACTATCGGTGCGACAATTAGGCTTGACGGGCCCCCGAGAAAAATGTCGAAATGACTCTCAATTACCTAAAAACAGGGTGCAACAATGAAGCTGAAGACAAAAAAGGAAACCCGGCGGGAGCAGATCATCAAGGCGGCGGAAGAGGTCTTCTCAAAAAAGGATTTCGTGAGCTCAACCATCTCCGATGTGGCCAAACAGGCCGGCGTGTCCGACGCGACGATCTATGAGTACTTCGCCTCCAAGGAGGAACTTCTCTTCTCGATCCCCTGGGAGAACATTGAGAACAGCAAGAATATCCTGGATGACCACCTCGTCTATATCAAGGGCGCGGCCAACAAGCTCAGGGGGCTCATCTATCACCTGATGTCGTACTATCAGGAGAATGCCGATTTTGCCGCCATATCGCTGATGATACTGAAGACCAACAGGAAGTTCATGGAAACGGACACCTATACATACCTCCGGGAATACTACCGGATCATCCTCGATATCATACAGGAGGGGATCGATTCCGGCGAGTTCAAGAAGGACATCGACCCTCATTTCGTGCGCTCGGTCATACTCGGCACCGTCGAGTTCGTCGTCGTGCGCTGGCTCATGAACGGGTGCCCCGACGACAGGTCCAAGCCGGTGGAAAGCGTGGACAGCCTCTTCGATCTGGTCACAAGCGGCATCAGGAAGGAAAACGGCACCGCGGCCAAGAAATTCCTGGTGACCCTTGAACCGGCCGAATGACAGGACCGCAGGAGCGTTAACATGACCGGCAACGATTGAACGGCGATAAATTCCGTTAAAGTATATGCCCCATAATACCGATAGTAAAATATATAACAATTACCCGGGAGGACCCATGTTATGATTACCAATGGCCATGATACAAATAAATGGAAACGTGAACAGCTCGATTATTTCAAGAGATACCTGAGCACCTTTCATATCGATTCAAAGGAATACAAGATAATCCTGAAAGGGATCGAGGACCTGGAAAAGTCCCTTTAGATCCCAACCCGGCATGCCGGGTATTAAAAATTGTTGACATTGACGCAAAGCGTATGCACTGATAAGTCATACGTTTTTTTTTCAATACGAAATCAACGGCGAGACCCATGAGCGAGCAGCAGCCACAACATGAAACGTGGGCGGAACAGACCATAAGGCGATACCGGTCCGAAGAAAGCCTTCAAAGAACCGCTAAAAGGAAAAAATTATCCACCATAATATTTATCGTGAATATAGTCATGATCGCGGCCCTTTACGCGTTCTTCGCCCAAAATGAGTCCGACAACCGCAACGAATACCGGTCAACGACCTTCAATTACCGGGACCTTCAGTTCAGGTTTTCGCTCATGAAGGAAAAATCCACGAACAATTACATCTTCTCTCTGACCACGAAGGGCGCAGCCGGCAAGGAAACGACGACATACTTCAACAACGGCATCGCCGACCTGATCATCTCCCACGGCTCAACGGTTCTCGTGAAACTGCCGGTTGGGAAAGGCACGTCGGTCCTGCGCCTCAAACCCGGCGAGCTGGACCTTCAGAAAACGACCATTGACTACGCGGAGATGAAGGTGTACACCGACGGTCATCCCGAATACGTGGTGTCGCCTCGAAGGTCGCTGTTCGGCGGCGCGCGCCCCTACATCCCCCTTACCGCCGAGGTCAGGATACACGCCGACCAGCCGGTATCGACGGCGCTACAATTCAATTTCGAGGTTGATCCGCGATGACCAGGCCGGACTGGGACGAATACTTCATGAAGCTGGCGGAGGACGTGTCGACGCGCTCCACCTGCATCAGGCGCAGCGTCGGCGCCATCATCGTCAAGGAGAAACGCATACTCTCCACGGGATACAACGGCGCCCCCACGGACATCTCCCACTGCACCGAGGAGACCTGTCTCAGGACAAAGTTCAACGTGCCTTCGGGGGAGCGTCACGAGCTGTGCCGCGGGCTCCACGCGGAGCAGAACGCGATCATCCAGGCGGCCTACCACGGCGTGTCCATTAAAGGCGCCTCCATCTATATAACGCACCAACCCTGCTCGATATGCACCAAGATGCTGATCAACGCAGGCATAAGAAAAATCATCTGCAAATCTCCCTACAAGGACCCCTTGGCGGAAGAAATGATCAGGGAATCGGCCATGGAATTGATCATTATAGAAGGGAACGGAAAAAAGTAGAGGCGCCCCGGACGCTGATATGGCACGCTGCTTAAAGGCATAAACGGGCAACAATCAACGGAGAAATAACCCGAAGATAACAAAAAAATTGTACCGGTTTCACCGGGAAAATGTCTAACTAATGGTCTCACCCATGGAAACGGATACGGGTCCCGCGGCTGATTCTTCCTGTGTGCAGCTGTGGCCCGTGCGGGGAGGTTTGCAACACCATGAAAACTAACAGCGTGATCTTCCATATCCTTGTGGCCTGTCTCGCGGCGCTCCCCTTCCCCGCCTTCTCCCAGGAGGAGAACGAGGAAGAGCTGCTCCGCAAAGCGGCGGGCTATTTCTTCCAGAAAAAATTCGACATGGCCGAGTCGTACCTCCAGCAGATCATCGAGAGGAACCCGGACAATGCCCAGGCCTGCGCCTACCTGGGCGACATCTTCCTCATCAAGAAGCGCTACGACGGCGCCCTGGAGCTGTACCAGAAATGCGTGGAGATAAATCCGAAGGTTGCGGAAAACTATTTCCGGATCGGCCAGATATACTACTACAAGAAGGACGGGAAGCTGGCTGTCGAGAATTTCAAGAAGGCCATCGAGACCGACCCGCAGCTCACCTACGCCTACTATCATATCGGCCTCTCGCATCTGATGATCCTGCGCGACAAGAACAACACCATTACCAACTGGGAAACGTATATCAAGGTCGCGCCGGACGACCCGCAGTACGACCGGATCAAGAGGGCCATCGAGCTTTTAAAAGATCCAAATTTCACGTTGCCGCCTCCCGGGAGCGAGATGACCATCGAGGAAGCCCTCATGCTGGGCGGCATGACCATTGACAGGACGGTCCACAAGACCACGGACAAGGAAGCCGGCCACGAATCGAAAAAAACGAAGCGCAAGCTTGAAGACATTTACATGGATGACGACCTGTGAGAGGACACTATGCACTATTACAATGACAAGAGAAAGTACGTTATCGGTGGGGCCATCCTGATCCTGCTCCTCATTACAGGGATCCTCCTGGTGACCCTGATCCCGCGGAAAAAGGCCGGCGATATCGAGGACAAGCGCCTCAAGCAGATCGAGGCCTATGCCAGGGTCCTGGAAGCCAATCCCACTGACGTGAACTCCATGATTCAGATCGGGACCCTTTACAAGTCCATTGGCGATCTCGACAAGGCCATCGATTACTATAAGAAGGCCCTGAAAGTCGACCCGGCCAATTACGACGCCCTGAACGAGCTCGGCCACGCCTACGCCCTCAAGCATGATTACGACCGCGCCATTGAAGTATTCGAACTGGCGAAACGGAACCGCCCCGCCTATCCTTCGGCCTACAACCGTCTTGGAAACGTATACGACAACCAGGATAAGATAAAAAAGGCCCTTGAAGAGTATAAAAAGGCGAGGAAGGTCGCGCCCAAGGACCAGGAGAGCTACCGGAACATGGCGCGGCAACGCCAGCGCAAGGGCGATATCAACGGCGCCCTGAAAATTCTCAAAGACGGCATAAAGGCGAACCCCGACGACGCCGAGGGATACTACAACCTGGGGAACCTCTCCTTCGAAATAAAAAAATATGACGAAGCCCTCGCAAATTACCGGAAGGCCGTCCAGAAGAACCCGAAAAAATCAAAATACCACCGGGGCGAGGCCGAAGCCCTGCTGAAGCTCGGCAGGACCGATGAGGCCGTCGCTTCTTTTGAAAAGGCCCTGGCGGCCGATCCCGCCGACGCCCTGGCGGCCGAGCGCCTCGGCGACATCCACGCCGTCAAGGCGGACTGGCAAAAAGCCGCCAGCTACTTTAAGAACGCCCTGGAATACAACAGCAAGGATCAGAACCTGAGAAAGAAATACGAGAATGCCCTGAAGAAGCTCGACAGGGAAAAGACGCCCTCCCGCAAGACCGCGCCCAGGGAGGAGGCCGTGTCCGAGAAACAGGCAGCCAGGAAAAAAGTAGAGATCATTGAAAAAGAATCATCCAGCGAGGTATCCAGGAAAGAGCCAGAAGCGGAAAAGCCGAAAAAATCCGAGACCAACTGGCGGGCCATCGGCGACCAGCGCCGCAAGGAAAAGGAATACGACGGCGCCGTCGAGGCCTACCTGAAGGCCGTGGAAGCGGACGACAGGGACGATCATTCCTGGTACTGGCTCGGCAGGATCTATTACAGCCAGAAAAAGTACGCCAGGGCGGCCGATGCCTTCGAAAAGGCCGTGGCGGCCAACCCGAAGCATGCAGACGCTCATTATCACTTGGGACTGGTGTACTACATCCAGAAAAAATACCAGCTGGCCTCCAACGCCTTTGACAGGGCCATCGCGGCCAAGCCCGTGTTCGCCAAGGCCTTTTATTCACGGGGACTGTCCCGCCTCCAGCTGAAGAACAGGGCCGGCGCCATCATCGATTTTAAAACGGCCCTGGAACAGGACCCCACCCTCGACAGGGCCTATTTCAACCTCGGCGACGTCTACTTCGAGAGCAAGGATTACAAGACGGCGCTGGAATACTTCAAAAAGGACCTGGACCGCAGGCCCAACAACCCCGACACGAACTTCAAGGTGGGAGAGGCCTATCATGAGATGAAAGACTATTCCAGCGCCATACGATACTATGAGCGGACCATCGAGCTCGATCCGGACAACTACCAGTCCTACTTCAACCTCGGACTTGTCTATTCCATCAAGGGAGATTACGCCAAATCGATCGATATGTACGAGAAGTCCTCCCATATAAAGAAAAACGATTTCGCATCGTATTATGAAATGGGAAAATCGTACGACGCCATGAAGAACGAGGCAAAGGCTCTGGAATGCTACAACAAGGCCATAGAGGCCAATCCCAAGGATCCCAAGGCCTATATCAACCTCGGGAAGATCTATTCCAAGAACAAGCAATATGACAAGGCCATCGAGCTAAACAAGAAAGCCGTCGAGCAGAACCCCGATTCTTTCACGGCTCACCACAATCTGGCCAACGCCTACCGGGAGTCGAAGCTGTACGGTCAGGCCATCGACGAATACAAGAAGGCGCTGCAGCTCAAGCCGCTGGACGCGAAGACCCATTTCTTTCTCGGCCTCGCCTACCGCGACGCCGGCAGCCACGCCGAAGCGGCCCATTCCTTCGAAAAGGCCCTGGCCCTCGACGGGTCCCTCTACGACGCCCATGAAGAGCTGGGCATTATCTATTACCGCAAGATAAAAAACAAAGAAAAGGCTTTACAGCATTTTGAAAAACTGCTTTCTGTCAAACTGGGGCATCCACGGGCCCCGGAGATCCGGAGGATCATCGATGCCCTCAAAAACAACTGAACGCACGGTGGAACACGATGCATAGACTCAGATACGGCATTATTCTTTTCATGGCGATCACCGCCCTGGCAGGCCTCTCCTGCGGCCTCTCGGTGAAGGAATCCCATGAAATAAAGACCAATGGATTCATAACAGACAACTGCTACCAGGCAATACTTGAGATAGAGCCGGAAGAGGGCTCCAAGGGCCTCGTGGCCAGACGCGAAAGCGCCTATCTCAAGGCGAAGAACGTCAACGTGAAGGACCTGGCGGTCCAGAACCTGGTCAATTATTGCGTTGACAGCCAGACTAAAACCAGCGTCAAGGATAAGAACAAGAACAGCGCTTATCCGTCCGAATACAAAAGCGGCCTCGCGAAGAAATTGAAAGGGTTTGTCATCGGCGGGAACATCTCGTTTGTATACTACAATGAAAAGGGATCGATGATAATCGGCTATCGCATTTTCAGGCTCGGCTTCAGGAAAAAGCTGGGCGAGGTCATTGCCACCCCGTCTGACGAAAAACAGGAAGCAGCCATTACAACGCCAGGAGCAAAATCATGAAAAAAGCATTGTCTGCATGCGGTATCCTACTCGTCGCTGCCATGGCGGCGACAACCCTGTCCTGCTCAAAGGGTACGACGAAAAAGAACGGCCCCGCGCCGGACAATGACATATCCCTGGACAGAGTTGATATCGAGAAGAAATACCTCGCCGAGGGTTTCATAACGAGCGACCTGTTCCGGGTCGTCATCGTCTCCCCGAAAGAGGCGGGAGCGACCGACATGGACTCGGTGCAGAACAAGGCCAGGAAAAGGGCGCGCATTTCGATAGAGCAAAACCTGGCCGGAAGCAATATCCCCTGCGACCGGAACACCAAGGCAGAAATTATCAATCTTATCAACAACAACGGGCAGCTCAACATGAAGGATATCGACCACCGGAAATACAACGTGTTCTATTTTGACATAACCAAGAAGAACATGAAGAACTACCTGAAGAATATCGCGTCACAGAGATAGGATGTCTCCGGCGCCAATGGTTATTCGGAGTAAATATAATACGAGAGGTTTTTCAGGATAAAGAGATCGAGGCGCTCTTTATTGGCCTCGTATATGCTGCTGAACATGATTCCTATCCCGTAATCGTCCTCCGGAAGCTTGTCGCACCTTATGACCATGGCAAGGGCCTCGACCTCGTTCAGGTCCTTGTCGACCCCGGAAAAATCGATAATCACTTTAATAATCGACGAAATCTCGATCGGGTTATCGGACTTGAAATATAATCCCCCGCGGCTGATATTGACGATCTTCCCGATAAACTCCATGGCATGCTTGTCATCGCGGGACGACTCTATCAGGGTATCGATAATGCGGATCGGTATTTCAACCTCAAGGCGGAAAAACTTTCTCCTCCCCTGCTGGTCACCGCTGCTGTAACGATTTAACAGCCATTCATCGAACCTGTTCTCGAACCATTCCGCCATGGATTCGTCAAAAACGGCTTCGCTCGTGTCGGCAATAACGGAGTTGTGATATTTGCTTATTTCCTGCTTGATCTCACTGGAAAGTTTTTCATATTTAATGAATGAATGTTTCATGCCGGCGCACCCCGTGTTTTCTTCCGCTGATGTTCATTCTACGGCACTTGCATTAATAGCACAACACATAATTTTTTCAATTAAAACAAATAAAAATCAAATAATTTCTTGAAATAATTCGATATTATTATTAAGATTCATTATTTCATGGACAATAATCGTGGATCTGTTGGTTTTTATCAACTATTAAAAAACAGAGCAATAACCAAATTATATCGCACAAGAGAACTGATAATGAGAAAGGGACATCTTCTTAAGGCAGTGATATTCATACTATTATTAACGGCCAACTCCGCATATTCCTCACCGGAACAGCAAAACACGAAGCAACAGCCCCCATCGATCATGAACATATTAAACGCCGAAAAGGACAGGGCCCACAGGGAGAAGATCAACGAGATTGTGAACCGCATAGACAATACCTACGCGAACCTTTACGCGAACCTCGATCAGGGCAAAAAGATGGTCATCTTTTTCGATCCGGCCCACGGGAAGCTCCCCAACGGCATGTGGCAGGGCGGCGACGCCACCAGGCGCACCAGCTGCACGGGCCTGCCGGAGGAATACTACTCCATACTCCTTTCGAGAAAAATGTACGAGCTGCTTTCCAGGAACAGGCATATCGAAGTGAAGAGCACCGATGACTATATGGCCGTCCTCAGGGGAACCAGCGACACCTACAACGACATATCTTTCACCCGTACCGTCGAGCTCGCGGAAAAAGCGGGCGCCTTCATTATAATATCGGAGCACCTGAACAACATCTCGGTGCTCTACAAGGCCGACGGCAGGGTCAACCTGCCCGGCATCCACGTGACCAGGAACGGCAATGGTTGGAAAGTCCTCCAGTACGTGCGGGATACCTACGATGGTTTCCTGACCCTCTATAACAGGGTCGACGCTAGCGGTTTTTCCATGAATTACGCGCTGAAGCTAAAAAAGATGCACATGGCGAAGGGCATGCAGCCGAATAGCTGGAACTTCGGCGCCGTGGGCGACACCCGTTTCAGCTATTTCATCGATTTTCCCATGTCGGTCATTTACGAATCCGGCTTCATATCGAACCCCGAGGAAGAAAAGAAGCTGAGAGACCCGGAGCATATCAACACGATAGTCCAGAACCAGTACGATGCCCTCATTGAAACGATAAAAGATATTTTTTCCGTCGATATCTCCGAGTACACGGTCCGGAAGGCCGGCGAGACCTCTCAAGAGCGCATCGAGCTGCTCAAGCTGGCCCGAATCGCCATATATTATATCCAGTCCGTTGAATCCAACAAGGCCGTCCAGGCCATTAAAGAGATGGAAAGGAAATATTCCGGCACTAGATACGCGGAGTACACAAACTTCTTTTCAACCATGAAGATGAACCTTGTCAATTCCACGCGCTATTATCACCTCGCGGCCAAGTACAAGCGGCAGAAGAAGAACAAGCTCGCGCGAAAGCATTTCTGGCTCGCGCGGAAGTACCTGCTGCGCGCCCCCATCTTCGCGAAGATGCGTGAACGCTACCGCACCGAGTTCGACGCCACGAAGCACGCCGCGGAAAGCAGGCCGGCGTCAGCCATTGAGATATCACCGGTCAAGAATTACAATTTTTCGTCCTTCATAGCGAAGGCCCCCATGAAGCGGACCATCATCTTCCCCATCGAGCGAAACCAGACCATCGAGAAAGCGGTCGAACTGGCACTTTCCCCGGCTGACCCGGAGACTTTGAAAAAGCTGGTCAAATCCTTCAAAAACGCCCATAATGTAAGCAGGGTGAAAGCCGTCGAATATATTGCAAAAAACAAGAAAAAAAGGAAGGTCGTCCGCTGGAAAGAAAAGGCCCAAAAGGTCAGGTTCTCGACGGGTATCTATATCGTTCAGCTGGACGGCAACTGCAACGTTGTCAGCGCCCGGTATGTCAACAGCGTGGCGCTCAATCCGAACCTGTACCAGAACGAGCAGTACCTGAAAAACTCGTTTTTCGCCCATGACACGAGAGAGAAATCCCTGTAAGGCCGGGCAATGGTTCGGCAAGCCCTATCACTCATTCAGCGATTACCTCTGGAACAAGTATAACCGGCGCGTACTCAAGATACCGATCAACGCTGGCCTGACCTGCCCCAACCGGGACGGCTCGGTCGGTTCCGAGGGCTGCGTGTTCTGCTCGCCGGACGGCTCCGCGACCCCGGGCATGACCGCGGACATGGCCATCGACGATCAGATCGAGCTGGCGAAAAAAAGCTTCAAGCGCTCCGATCCGGACACTCGTTACATTGCCTACTTCCAGGCCTTCACCAACACCTACGGCCCCCCTGCCCTCTTGAAGCGGATCTATGACCGGGCCGTAACGCGGGAAGGCGTCATGGGCCTCATGATCGGGACGCGGCCCGACTGCCTCCCAGACGAGGTCCTTGACCTTGTCGCGTCATACCGGAAGCCCGGCTTCGAGCTGTGGCTTGAGATAGGGATGCAGAGCAGCCATGATAAAAGCCTTGAATTTCTGCGCCGCGGCCATACCAATGACGCAACGATCGACGCGGTGCGCAGGGCGGCCCAGAGGGAGATACCGGTATGCGTGCACCTCATCCTCGGCATCCCCGGCGAAACGTGGCGGGACATGATGGACACCGCCGCCGCGCTGCGGGACATGGCGGTGCTCGGCGTCAAGTTCCACCATCTCCACGTCATCAGCGGCACCGCACTGGAGCGATCCTTCAGGGACGGCCTCATACCGATGCTTACGATGAAGGAATATGTCTCCCTGCTCTGCGATTTCATCGAGCGGTTGTCGCCGGAGGTCCTCATCCACCGTCTCTCCGGTGACCGCGAGGAGAACACCCTTGTTGCGCCCCGGTGGGGCCTTCACAAGGGCACTGTCATGAAAGCCGTCGAGGACGAATTCGGCCGCCGGGGGTCCTTCCACGGTTTCCTATATGATTCGGGCTGGTGACTGATATGAACATTGCCGTAGCCATGAGCGGCGGCGTCGATTCCTCGATGGCGGCGCTTCTCCTGAAAGAGGCCGGCCACGCGGTGATCGGCGTCACCGCGGAGCTCTCCGCCGGCATCATCGCGCGCCACTACGGGTCCCCGGCGGCGTCGAACGCCCTTGACTCGGCGCGGGCCCTGGCTGACGCCCATGGATTTCCCCTCCACGTGGTCGACCTCGAAGAGGATTTTCAGAGACTCGTGGTGGAGCCCTTCTGCGCCGAATACCTGCGGGGCGTAACGCCCAATCCCTGCGTCCGCTGCAACGCCGCAATCAAGTTCGGCCTCCTCCTCCAGTACGCCCGATCCATCGGCTGCGACGCCATAGCCACCGGTCATTACGCCATGGTGCGGAATACGGACCGGGGCCGCTATTTCATCGCCCGGGGCAGGGAAATCGTGAAGGATCAGTCATACTTTCTCTTCAGGCTTTCGCAGGAGAGCCTGCGGGACATCATCTTTCCCCTCGGCGGCTTCACCAAGGAGGAGGTACGTCAGATGGCAGTGGAGCGCCGCCTTGCCGTGGCGGAACGGCCCGAGAGCCAGGAGATATGCTTCATCCCGGACAACCGCTACGATGAGTTCATAGCCCGCGCCGCGGGACAGTCGCCGCCCCCCGGAGACATTGAGAGCACAACAGGCGCGGTAATCGGCAGGCACCGGGGAATCCACCGCTACACCATCGGCCAGCGACGCGGCCTCGGCATAGCTGCGCCGCGCCCCCTCTACGTCGTCAGGATCGACGCGGCCCGCAACGTCGTAGTCGCGGGATACCGGGAAGACCTCGAGGCCGGCTCCCTTTTCGCCGACGAGATACACTACATGAAGGAAACATCACTGGGAGGCAGGCAGGTCCTGGTGAAAACGCGCTCTACCCAGGTCCCGGTGCGGGCCAAGCTGACAGAGGAAGCGGGCGGCATCACCGTGAGCTTCGAGGAGCCGCAGATCGGCATATCGCCGGGCCAGGCTGCCGTATTTTACAACGAGGAGATGGAAGTCCTCGGCGGCGGAACCATCGTACGGTGAATAGTGCATAAAAGGCTGGATATGCCTGGTTAGTGCGATGTGGCATTGAATAACAAGTAAACAATCAGCATTACAAGCGAGCAAAACAGGGATGTTTTGCGTGAAGCGAGGATGGTTCAGGATGAACCTTCCGCAGCAAAACAACAATCGTGAATTGCTCACGATCAAACGGAGCAATGAACAGGCATATCCAGCTAATATTATGTGACCAATCTCTTCGTAGACTGTGAGGCATTCATAATGACAAAAATGAAATTATTATCATTACTGTTGATCCTACCTCTCACCGCCGCCCGCTGCTCGGGCATGGATACGTACAACACCATGATCATCGGCAATATGCCGATCGTGAAAGGAGGAGTTACCGTCACATGGCTCGGCACGGCCGGCGTCCACATCACTGACGGCCGCACGGGCATCCTCATCGACCCCTACGTGAGCAGGTTCGGCATGGCGAGGGTTTTTTTCGGCAGGCCCCTGGAGCCGAAGAAAGAACTTATCCGGCAATGGACGGAAAAATTGGGGAAGGCGGAAATCCAGGCCATCATTGTGAGCCATTCACATTTCGACCATTCGGTCGACGCCCCCTTTTTCGCGCGCGAGGCCGGGGCGCCCCTGGTAGGCACCGAGAGCACCCTCAACATCGGCCGAGGAGCGGGCCTCCGTGAAGATGAATTGAACCTGGTCAGTCCGGGCCAGGCGATAACTATCGGCCATTTCACCATCCGGTTTATTGAGAGCGCCCATGGGCCGGTGTTCGGCAAGGTGCCCTACCCCGGCGCCATAGGCAGGCCCCTGGCGCAGCCGGCCCGGGCGAAGGACTACCGGCTGGGGGGCGTCTTCGGCGTCCTCATATCCCACCCGGCCGGGACCATCCTGCACCACGGAAGCGCGGGCTTCATCCCCGGCATGTATCAAGGGGTCAGAGCCGACATCGTTCTGCTGGGAATTGCCGGCAGGGGCGACACGGAGAAATACCTGGAGGAAGTGCCGCTGCGGGTAAAGGCGAAGACGGTGATACCGGTGCATATCGACAACTTCTTTAAGCCCATCGGGGAGGGCATGTCGTTCCTGCCCGCCTCGATCAACTTCAACGAATTCTGCGAAGCAGCCGGGCGCTACAGATCAGATTTCACGGTCAGGACCCTGCCCCTGGCCAGGTCGGTGCGGATATTACCTGTTAACGGCCGATAGGTCAATAGCTTGAAGATTTTTCATTTCGAACCCCGGATAATCACTTGCCGTCCTTGGGCCCGCCCGAATGGGGATGGAACTTCTCAAAGACCTTCCTGAGGCGCTCCTTCGTGGTGTGGGTATAGACCTGCGTGGTGGAGAGGTTCTTGTGGCCCAGCATTTCCTGGACTGCCCGGATATCGGCCCCGCGGTCCAGCAGCTCCGTGGCAAAGCTGTGCCGCAGCGTATGGGGAGATACCCGCTCCAGGATGCCCGCGGCCCTGGCCCGCTTCACGACGATGTCGTAAACGCCCCTGACGGTGATCCTGCCCCCGCGATTGTTGATGAAAAGGGGCTCTCCAAGGGCACCGAACTTGCGTATTCGCTCGGCAAAATACCTCTTCAGCATGGCCGCAGTCCCCTCGGTGATGAAGACAATGCGGTCCTCCGCCCCCTTGCCGGTAACCTTGAGCCTCTTCGATTCAAAATCGATGTCCGCGACATCGGCGGCGCAGAGCTCCGCCACCCGGGCCCCGGTTGAATAGAAGGCCTCCAGGACGGCGCGGTCCCGAAAATCGATGAACGTCGCGAGATCGAAATCGAGCAGATCCTCTATCTGGTTAAGGTGCAGGAACTTGGGGAGGCGCGATTCCTTTTTGGGGTAGCCGATCTTTACAGCCGGATTCTTTTCGATATAGCTCTTATTATAAAGGAACGTAAAAAATGACCTGATCGTCGCTATCCTGCGCTCGATGCTGGAGCGCTTCATACCGAGGTCGTAGGAATATTCGATAAAGGCCGTTATATCTTCGGCGGTTATCGACAGGATGGGAACGTCATCATCGACAACGGCGGCGCGCACCTCGTACTTCTCCCGCGCCCCATCGCCGGAATCGCCGCAGAGGAACAGGTAGAATCGCTGCAGGTCCCTGTTGTACGCCTCCAGGGTCTTGGCGGACGAGTTCTTCTCGCTGCCGAGATACTGCATGAATTGTTCAATTTCGGCCGTCATTCCTCCTGCCGCTCGGTGCCGTTGCCGGTCTGGCCGTTGCCGCCGCCGTTCGAGGGCTGCGACTCGTCGAGAAGCTCCACCTGGTAATTGCACGATTCATTGAGGCAGATAAGCTTCTCCCCCTTGTGCTTTATCATCTTCTTGAACAGGAGCCTGCCGCAGCGCGGGCAGGGCTTTTCAGCCGGGTTGTCCCTGGTAAAGAACTCGCAGGTGGGGTAATTGGTGCAGGCGTAGAAGGTGCCGCCCCGTCCCTTCTTGGAGGAGCGCTTGACCACGTCCCCGCTTTCGCAGCGCGGGCATTTCCCCAGGGGAAGGGGCTTCGAATTCCGGCACTCGGGAAAACCGGGGCATGCCAGGAAGAAGCCGAACTTTCCCAGCTTCTTCACCATCTTGCGTCCGCACTGCTCGCATACGATATCGGTCTCGACGTCGAGAATCCCCTTCATCTCCTCAATATTGAGCTCGGCCTGGTCCACGGTGTCTTTAAAGGGGCCGTAGAACTCGTGGAGCATCCTGATCCAGTCGGTCTTCGCGTCCTCGACATGGTCCAGCCGGTCTTCCATGTTGGCGGTGAAATCGATCGAAACCAGTGAGGCGAAATGCTTCCCCATGATGTCGTTGACCAGCTTCCCCAGGATGGTGGGGACCAGCTGCCTGCCCGACCTGGTCACGTAATAGCGCTTCACCAGGGTGTTGATCGTGGGCGCATAGGTCGACGGCCGGCCGATGCCGGACTCCTCCAGGAACTTGACCAGTGAGGCCTCGTTATACCGCGGAGGCGGCGTGGTGAAATGCTGTTCGGGGAAGAACTCGTGGACGGCGACCTGCTCGCCGACGGTGAGGTGCGGCAGGGTCGAGCGCTCCGATTTGTCGGTCTTGTCCACGGCCGTGAACCCCTTGAAGAGGACCCTGCTCCCGTTTGCCCTGAAGAGGTACTCCCCCGCCTCGATGCTCACGGTGGTCGTTTCCGAGACCTCCGGCGTCATCTGGGACGCGACAAAGCGCTTCCAGATAAGATCGTAGATCTTGTACTGGTCCCGCGTCAGGTCTCCTTTCAGGGATTCAGGGGTATGGAACACGTCGGTGGGCCGTATCGCCTCGTGGGCGTCCTGGGCCCCTTTCTTGTTGGAATAATAATTTATGTTTTCAGGGAGATATTCCTTGTCGAAGTTATCCGTGATGTACTTCCTCACGGCCTGGAGCGCTGAATCGGCGACACGGGTGGAGTCGGTTCTCATGTAGGTGATGAGGCCCGTGGGACCCTCGCCGGTGAGATCGATCCCCTCGTAGAGCTGCTGCGCGATGATCATCGTCTTCTGAGAGGTGAAGCCGAGCCTGTTCGCGGCGTCTTGTTGCAGCTTGCTCGTGATAAAGGGGGCCACGGGTTTGCGCTTCCGCTCCTGCACCTTCACGTCTTTGATCGTCATCGGCTTCTCTTTCAGATAGTCAAGGATCGAATCGACCTCGGCCCGGGAGCGTATCCTGATCTTCTCGCCGCGGAACGCCGCCATCTGCGCCCTGAAGGCTTTCGACTTGTGGGCGAGCTCCGCCTCGATGGTCCAGTATTCTTCCGGGATGAAATTATCGATCTCGCGCTCGCGGTCGCTGATGACCTTGAGGGCCACGGACTGCACCCGTCCCGCCGAGAGGCCCTTCTTCACCTTTTTCCATAGGATGGGGCTGATGGAATAGCCGACGATACGGTCGAGGACGCGCCGCGCCTGCTGCGCGTTGACGAGGTCCATGTTAATCTCCCGAGGATGGGAGACGGCGTCCTTCACCGCGTGCTCGGTGATCTCGTTGAATTCGATGCGCTTGATGTCGGTGTTCTTGCCCGCCAGGGCGTTGGAGAGGTGCCACGAGATGGCCTCCCCCTCGCGGTCCGGGTCAGTCGCCAGGAGGACGCTGTTGGCGGCGGCGGCCTGCTTCTTCAGCTCGTTGAGGATCTTCGCCTTGCCCCGTATCGTGATGTACTCGGGCTTGAAATCGTTTCCGACGTCGATGGCGAGCCTCGACTTGGGCAGGTCGATGATATGGCCCACCGAGGATGATATGACGTAATCATCGCCCAGATATTTATGAATGGTCTTCGCCTTGGACGGCGACTCGACGATAACCAGAGTCCCGCCCTTGTTGCTGTTCCTTTTATTCATTATCAATCCCCGTCTTTGATTCAGCCATCACGGTGCGTTTCCGCCGCTTCATAACAACTGGAAATATATGTTATTATTTGTCAAATAATTCTTTTATATTCTTCCCCGGGTTCCAGCGCGCCACCGGGTAGAGGAGCGCGCCGAGCGCCATGGTGATGAGAATGAATATGATAATGCGCTCCGATGAATAATAGATATGCGCGTCATAGGGCCTCTCGAAGCTGAGGGCGCCGATCACGTCGCGCCGGTTTACGCGGGTGTGGCAGAAAGCGCATTCGCCCCGCGACTTCATCGGTATCACGGAGAAATACCTGCCGCCCCGTATTTCCGAATGGATCGACGGCTTGATCCGGTTGATGATGCCGTATATTTTCTTGTCCTGCCTGGCGCTCTTCTCCCCCGGAGCCGTCACCAGGCGGCCGCGGTAGTCGTAGACCTTGATGGTCATGTCATGGGCGATGCCGGTATCGGCGAGGAATATCCACGCGTACTCGGGCTTCGCCATCGACTTGATGCCGACGAAGGCGTCGGCGATAACGCCGAACCCCCGGTCGAGCTCGCTGAAGTAGCCCGACCTGTACACGGGGAAGATGTCCCCGGCATAGGGAGGTATCGTGAATATCTGCGAGGCCGATATCGCCATGAGGACGGATATCAGAACGATAAAAATGATCTTTACTTTCATAACCGCACCCTGAATGATGATGACACGGATCGCGCCGCTCCTCAGGCCCGCGCGACGGTGTTGCCGTTCCGCCTGATCCTCCCCTCCAGCTCGAGGGAAATGACGGCCTCGTTGACCTCGCCGGCCGGAACGGCCAGGTCCCTGATAATGGAATCTATATCGCGTTCCCCCTGCGAGAGGAGGCCCAGTATACTCCCCTCCAGCGAATCCGGGAGAGGCTCTTCCACGGCATCCCGGCCCTTCCCTTCCGCTCCCATGGCGGCGCCGGCCATGTTCGCAATCGCCTCGACGGGAACGCGCATCAGCTCCGCGATGATGTCTTCCGTGCGCGAAACCAGGACGGCCCCGTCCCTGATGAGGCGATGGCATCCCGCGTAATCCCCTTCGAAGGGCCCCCCCGCACAGGCGAAGACCTCGCGGTTCTGCTCCATGGCGTGACGCGCCGTTATGAGGGCGCCGCTCCGCTCCCCCGCCTTGACCACCACGGTGCCGGCGCAGAGGCCGCTGATGATACGGTTCCTCCGCACGAAGGTCCAGCGGCCGGCGAAGATCCCGGGCGGATATTCGGAGACCAGGGCCGAGCCCCCGGCCGATTCCAGCAAGCGGTACAGGTCACGGTTGGGCGAGGGATAGAGAATATCGATTCCATTGGCCAGGACGCCGACGGTCCGCCCTCCGGCGTCGAGGGCCCCCAGGTGGGCTTCCCGGTCGATCCCCACGGCCATGCCGCTCACGATGACGAAGCCCTGTCCCGCGAGCTCACGGGACAGGCGCCGAGCCGCGGCCGAAGACCTGGGGTCCGCCCTTCTCGTGCCCACGACGGCTACGGCCGGTCCTTCCGGAAGCGATCCCTTGAGGTACAGGACCAGGGGCGGGCATTGGATCTCCTTCAGCAGGGGCGGATACTCACGGTCCCAGCAGGTGAGTATCCTGATCGATTGTTCTTCTGCCTTCCGCGCGATAACCCAGGCCGCCGCGATGGGATCGGCGGGATAAACCTCGGCGAGATAGGCCTGGGTCGATGGAACGCAGCCTGCGCTGATCATCCGGTACGCCTCATCGGGCCTGCGCGAAGCGCCTATCGACCATACCCTGTTCGCCCCGGGAGAAGATAGTATGGAAAGGGCGACAGCATGAATCCGCTCGTCATCGGTCAGGGGCGCGGCGGCTAGATGCGGCTCGGGAGGCATGAATAACATTCCCTGCTTCACTATCGGTTTTCTCCTGTTCAAGGTCTTGTCATAGCTGGTAACGAACAGGGACCGCCCTTTGTAAAAATTATTCATCATTTTCAGCAATTATTGGCAATTAATTCTAATGTGACATAAATATGTACACTATATATTTTTTATCAATATAAATTTAATTTTTTGTTATTAAATGTTGGAAAGTATTTTGTCCCATCGACGACGAAGGCGGGGTCACGTGACCCCGCCTTCGTCGTCAAAAAAAAGGCCGTCCATGAAGGACGGCCTTTTGCGATTCTCGTTTATACTGTCTGTTACTGCTCGAGCATCCCGGTGAAGATGGGATCCGACGCCTTGATGACGGCCGATTCGCCGAACATAAGGGCCTCGATCTTGCCGAAGTATTTGGGGAACTCGGCGCCGAGGTAGAACTGCGACGCGAGGACCTTGCCGGTGTAGAACGCTGCATCTGCGTTTTCCTTGAGGAGCTTTTCGCGCTCTTCGCCTTTCTTGTCGCCCACCAGCTCTTTCATCTTGGGCTGGGTGATGGTCAGGGAGGAGATGTGGCCCCAGGCCATGCAGAGCATGAACATCGCCTGCTGCAGCGGCGTCGCGTTCATGAACAGGTGCAGGAACTGGCCCTTCGCCATCTGGTCCTTCATCATGGTGATGACTTCGTCGAGCTTCTGAACGCCGCGCTCGACGAGGGCGATATACTTGTCATCGACGATGCCCTTGGCCTTCTTGACGGCTTCGGCGATCCGTTTTTTGAGGATCTGGTAGTTGTACTGCTCGGGGTTCATGAGGATCTTCCGCATGGTCAGGTCCATCGACTGGATGCCGTTGGTTCCCTCGTAGATCGCCGTGATCTTGGAGTCCCTCATCATCTGCTCGACCGGATACTCCTGGCAGAATCCGTATCCGCCGTATACCTGCATCGCCTCGGATGTGATCTCAACGGACTTGTCGGTGTTGCCGGCCTTGTTGATCGGGACCATGATCTCGGCAATGGCCAGGGCTTCCTTGGCCTCTTCGCCCTCGGCGACCGCGGCAACGTTAAGCGCGTGGGTCAGGTAGTAGGTGATGAACCGCATTCCCTCGACATGGGACTTCATCCAGAGGAGCATCCGCTTGACGTCGGGGTGCTGGCTGATATTGACGCCCTTGGCTTCGGGATTCAGCATCTGGGTGACATGGGCGCCCTGGATACGATTCTTCGCGTAGGTGGCGGAGTGCATGTAGGCGGCGCTGGCCAACGACAGGCCCTGCATGCCGACGCCCAGACGGGCTTCGTTCATCATCTGGAACATGATCTTCATGCCTTTCCGCTCTTCGCCGAGGAGGAAGCCCTTGCAGGTCCCGTTGTCGCCGAAGCTCAGGGTACAGGTCGCGGAACCCTTGATCCCCATCTTGTGCTCGATGCCGGCGCAGTTCACGTCATTGTGGGCGCCGAGGGATCCGTCCTTGTTGACCAGGAACTTGGGAACGATGAAAATGGAGATACCCTTTGTGCCCGCCGGGTCGCCTTCGATCCGCGCAAGGACAGGGTGGATTATGTTCTTGTAATAGTCGTTGTCGCCGGAGGAGATGAATATCTTCTGGCCGGTGATCTTGTATGAACCGTCGGCCTGCTTGACGGCCTTGGTCTTCAGGGCGCCGACATCGGAACCGGCATCGGGCTCGGTCAGACACATGGTGCCGCCCCATTCCCCGGAAATCATCTTCGGGATATACGTATCCTTCTGCTCCTGGGTCCCGTGGGTGTGAATCATACCCATGGCGCCGTGGGAGAGGCCGGGATACATCATGATGTTATAGTTGGCGGCGCAGAGGAATTCGTTAACGGTCATGTACATCAGGGCCGGCATTCCCATGCCGCCGATCTCGGCGTCTTCCATGGTGCCGATAAAGCCGGACTCGTAATACGCATCCAGGGCCGGTTTGTAGCATTTGGGGATCTTTACCGCTTTGGTATCGGGAACGAAGGTACATCCTTCCCTGTCTCCATCCTTGTAGGTAGGATAGATTTTCTCGACAGCCAGCTTTTCGGCGAGATCGAGCGTGCTTTCCAGCGTATCCTTGTCAAAATCGGCATAGCGGGGATACTTGGCGCAGAATTTGTCCAGTTCCAGCTGTTCGAAGAGAATGAAACGTACGTCTCTGGAATCAATCAAGGTATTTAATGCCATTAGGAACCTCCTCTTATTTGTGTTTAATTAGTTTACTGCCCGAAAAGATAGAAATAATCATGGTTGACCGGATCCCAGGGCTCGATGGGGCCATGCCGCTGAAACCGTGTGCTAACCTGATCTAAAATTCGCTTTGCCATCTATCAGGTCAAGCTATAAATTGTATTGATATACAAATTTTACCTCTTTTAAAAATAAAAGCTGTGAATTATCTGTCAACGGAATTAATTGGATTTCAGCCAATTTTTATTGGCATTGATGATTAGCGGCCTGTTACGATACCGAGGTTAGACGGAGGATGAATATTGTATATCGGATGGACGAAACAGACCGTCCCTTCCGGAGGGTCAATCCGGCGTCGGATTATTTCACAGAACTCCCAAACTGTTTAAATATTCACCGGCCCCGTCCCGTGATTGGAAGACCCGGATAAACCGCGGTACCTTGAGCATTTCCATCACGTGGAGGGCTTCAGGGTCAACGCACACGACCGCTATCTCACGGCCCTTTTTTTTCATGGTATTGCGTATTTCCAGGAGAAAGCCGAAAACGCTGGAATCTATGACCTTGACCCTGGTAAGATCAAAAATAGCTGGGGGATAGCTCCGTCCTGCCAGGAGGTCCCGGAGCCGGTCCGCATGGTCGGATATGAGAAAGAAATCGAATTTCTCGACCATGATCTCGATTACCAGGAGGCCATGGTCGTCGCTGATGTTTATATCGCCTTCCATGGTTCCAATATGGGGATTTTTCACGTTTTTTTCAAGGATTTTTAATGAAAGGATTTTATTGACTTTTTAATCATATCCCGCTAATGTCGCATACCATGTCCGTCGGGGAGCCATGCCCCGGCTCGCACTATTAAACATTATGAACAGCACAAAATACTGGATAGCCCTTGAGCAGACCCACGGCATCGGCCCCGCCCACCTGATGGAGATACATGAGGCGCTGGAAAAGCAGGGCCTTTCGGTGGCGGACCTGTGCGGCCTCTCCGCGGAGGAGATCAGGAATGAATTCCGCTTCCCGGATAAGATCGCCGAGGCGGTCGCCGCCATGGAGGATGCCCTTCCCAAAATAGAGGAGGATTATTTCAGGCTCCTCGAGTCGGGAATAGACGTGATCACGTTCTTTTCCGATTCTTACCCGGCCAGGCTCAGGGAGACCCTGGGGAACGCGATCCCTCCCCTCCTGTATGTTTACGGGAACGTGAAACTGCTCAAGCGGAAAGGCGTCGCCATCCTCGGCGACAAGGACGTGAGCGACAAGGGGGAGATGATCGCCTTCGAGGCGGCCCGGGAGCTGGCGAAGCACGGGATCCCGGTCATCAGCGGGTATGCCCGGGGAGCCGACCTGGTCGCGCACCGCTCCGCCATCTTCAACGGCGGCGGCACGATCGCCCTGGTGCCCTACGGCATGTTCCACCTCACGGTGCCGGAAATGCTCCGCGATGTCATGAACCCGGACACCATGGCCGTCGTCTCGCCCTTCTACCCGGCCAGGGAGCCGAACAGGTTCAACGCCTTTATCAGGAACAAGATCATCTGCGCCCTTTCCTACGCCGTGTATATCGTCGAGGCCCCGGCCGAAGGCGGCATCTTCGAGGCGGCCAAGTCGGCCCACAACCTGAAGGTCCCCCTCTTCACGACCCAATATGGCGAGTATCCGAAAAACGCCGACGGCAACAAGATTATAATGGATAACCTGGGCGGCCTGGCGGTGATGGGAAGGATGGAAAACGGCATGGTGGTCCCCAACATGGACCGCATCATAGGAATGGCGAAATTCGGATAGGATCATGAAAAAATTATTCATCGCGGTATTGGTCCCGGCGCTGGCGGGGATAGCCCTGCTCCTGTACCTTAACTCGGCCCCTCCCGGCATGCGGGAGAGCGCCTTTACCGTCTCCTACGGCGACTCGATGCGCCGCATCGCCGGTAATTTAAAGAAGAGCGGCCTGATCCGCAGCGGCGATTTTTTTGTTTACTCCTCGTATATCGCCGACCGGCGCCATGTGCGCGCCGGCACCTACAGGATCTTCGCCGGCATGAATTCCCTGGAGATCCTGAGAAAGCTTACCCGCGGCGATATCCTATCGCGGAAGGTCACCATCCCCGAGGGATTCAACCTCTACCAGATCGCGGAACGCCTGGAGGCCAACCGCGTCTGCGATTACAACGCCTTCCTCGATCACGCCTTTGACGAGACCTTCCTGAAAACGCTGGGCGTCGATTCCCCCACGGCCGAGGGGTACCTCTTCCCGGACACCTATGTCTTTCCCGAGGGCTCCGACCCACGGGATATCATCGGCATCATACAGAAGAAAATGATGACCGTCCTGGGCGACCGGCCGGCCTACGGTCCCGGCATGACCGCAAGGGAGATCCTGACCATGGCGTCCCTGGTGGAGAAGGAGGCGAAGGTCTACAACGAGCGCGAATTCATATCATCGGTCTTCCACAACCGGCTCCGGAAAAACATGAGGCTCGATTGCGATCCGACGGTGCGGTACGCGGTGAGAAAATTCACCGGCCCCATAACCGTGAGCGACCTCAGGTCCGACTCGCCCTACAACACCTACCGCCGGACCGGCCTGCCCCCCACGCCCATCTGCTCGCCGGGCCGGGAGTCGATCCTGGCGGCCATGTATCCCATGAAATCGGACTACCTCTACTTCGTGGCAAAGAACGACGGGTCCCATCATTTTTCCAGGACGCTGAAGGAGCATAACGAGGCGGTGCGGAAGTACCAGAGGGGAAAATAAACTTCGAAGGCGGGAATGCGCATCCCGGCCTTCGAAGTTTACCGTTCATTTTCATCTATCGGTACGCCGGGAATGAATTTATGAATGAGGCCTGAAATAAATATGTTGACTCCTTCGTATTTTTTAAGCACATTATAAAACAGTTGGGAAGGCTTCACCCCGGGATGGAGATTACCGCTACGTACAGGCGTACGCTTAACGTAAAAAAATAGCCAGTATGACCTTATACTGAAACCGTTGAGTTGATTAGTATGGCTCTCAAAAAATGACCACTATACCGCCTACCAGAAAAGCCAGCAGAACCAGCGTTATCAATCATCGCCTTGTGATTGTGTTGACCCTTTTATTCCTGGTTCTGGGGGCCCTGGCTACGTGGTTTGAGTCCCGCTCGGCCGATGCGTTTATGCGCACCGTCATGATGAGCGAAGCGCAGATGCTGGCCAGGGCCCTGGACGTAGCCGTCATCAAACGGCTGACCGGCACGGGAAAGGACGTACAATCGCCCGATTACCGTTATTTGCGCGACAAGTTGATGCGGATACGCGAGGCCAATCCCCGGTACCGCTACCTGTATCTGATGGGACGGCGGCCCGGCTCGGATCCTTTCTTCTTCATGGGAACGGCGCCGGATGGTTCGCCGGATTACACTCCTCCGGGCACCGTATACTATGAAGATTCCCCCACATTGAAATCAGTGCTTACCGCAAAAAAGGGAATGATAAGCCCGCCTTTTACCGATCGCTGGGGAACCTGGATCAGCGCGTTGATTCCCATTACCGACGAACAGGGCGGGTTGCTTGCCGTTTTCGGTATGGATTTCGACGCGGCGGATTGGCGCATGTATGTCGTCTCCCGATTGATTACGCCGATCGCGATAACCGGTTTGACAGTGATCCTGCTCTTTGCAGTCGTGGCGATGCTCCGCCATCAGCAATCGCGCAGGGAAAACGCGGAGCTGGCTGAAATCGCCGCCGAGCTGGAAAAAACCCGGTTACTCCTGGAATCAATCATCGAGCAATCCCCTGTCGCCATGGTCGTGTACGAAAAACCGGAGGAAACCTTACGGTACTTGAATCAGGCCATGCGCGACCTGATTGGAGCGGAAAACGTGTCGATATATGTCGGTCTGACACTGGACAAAGTCAGCGAAATACGCACCTGGCGCTACCTCATGCAGGATGGCCGGGAAACAGACCTTGAACAAATGCCGGCATTTCAGGCGTTTCGGGGTAAAACGGTCGAAGGCGCGGAAGTCTGTTTTCAGCGCGCCGATGGGAGCCTCCGCTGGGCCCTGGCTTCCGGAAAGCCTATCATCGACCGGTCGGGCGCCATTATCGCGGCCTTCGGCGTTTACTCGGACATCACCGAGCGAAAGCGCGCCGAGGAGCTGTTGAAAAAGGGTCTCGCGGAGAAGGAGGTGCTCCTCAAGGAGATCCACCACCGCGTCAAGAACAACATGCAGATCATATCCAGCCTGATGAGCCTGCAGGCGGACGCGCTCAAGGACCCTGCGGTCCACGACGCTTTCAGCGCGAGCCAGAACCGAGTGAAATCGATGGCCCTCATCCACGAGCACCTTTACCTGTCGGAGAATCTCGCTGAAATAGATTTCGGCGAATACACCAGAAGCCTCGTCGGCGGCATCATGACCATGTATCCCGCGGGAGTGCGCATCACGACCGACGTGCGGATCCAGGACGTCCGCCTGGACATCGACAGGGCCATTCCGTGCGGGCTCATTATAAACGAGCTGGTTTCCAACTCCGTCAAGCACGGATTTCCCGACGGGCGCGTGGGACGGATCGAAGTGCTGATGAACGGAACGGACGGCGGCCGCTACGAGCTCACCGTGGCGGATGACGGGGTGGGCGGCGTCGAGGACACGGGCTCCGGCACCTCCCTCGGGATGATCCTGGTGCGGAGCCTGGTCACCCAGCTGAAGGGAGATATGCGGATAGATTCAACGGCCGGCACCAGGATCATGATACGTTTCTGATGGCCAAGAGCCTACAACCCATCACTGACGTCGTGCATTCTGTTCAGTTGGCTGACTACGACCGTAGTGAAAGGACCAGTAAAAGCCGATATGCCCTGCCGCATGATGCGCTTTTTATTTATTTTTTCCTTCAATAAGTGATTTTCTGTATTTTATCATTTTTGTAACAAGACTTTTGGGTATAGAAGTATTGAATGGAAACTGAATGGATCCCTTGCCCTGTTTGTATCTTTCAAGCTCCCTGGCAAAATGTTCAATGGTAGTCGGATGAGGATACAGGCCGACATGATTTTTAAATCCGGCTATCATTATTTGATCTTCCCTTTTCCCTCCCTCAATGAGAGAAAAGGCTGGGACACCATAATTGAATAATTCCGTCGCGTTGGGAACCGCCTTTAAAATCGCGGAGCGCAGGTCTTGTAACAATCTCCGCGCTTCTTCAGGTTGTCGATCAATATATTCATCAATTGATTTAAATTGAGTCGATTTCGCCATAAAGTTCCCTCCGTGTAGTCCAGGAAAATTAAAAAACATTTCGCACAACATTCCCGGCATGGCCGAAGACCGGCGAAGCCAGATTGCCAAACGCCCTTGAGTGATTTGCCGAGCACCGCAGCGAGCCTTAGCGAGCGAGAAGCGGAGCTGCCATGCTTGGTTAGCCGCCGGTGCCCACATGCTTTTTTATTTTTTTTATTTTTATAAATTCGTCAGGAGTATGGACTTTAATCTCTGTACGTGAATAATCTTTTACATTTCTAGTAATTAAATACTCAATATTATTTATTAACGCTGCATAGTATTGTAATGAATCTTCAAAATCTTTAAATTTAGATTCAAGAGCCAATTTAATTATTTCATCAGTTACGGGTAGTATTTTTATAATTAATCGTAATTTTGATATAAAATCAATAGCCGCTTTATGCGATTCTAATTTTCTCAATATATAATAAAGATTAGAAACAACAACCGACGAAGTAAAGCCTTCCAGCGCTTTTGTCTCACTAAGACTGAAAATTATTGAAGAAGAAAGGAAATGTGGATCGCGGGATAGTGCAATATCAAGAATTATATCAGAGTCAATGAATAGCTTATCTTTCATTTAATATGCTTAGTAATTAAATAATCTTCAACGGTACTTTTATAGTCAATTTTGGTTTTTTTCTTAATAATCCCGCTCAATTCTTTTGTAATAGGAGCAACAACGAATTCCTCTTTGGAACCACTGGAAAGTGACTTTAAATACTCCTCGACAAGTTTGGATAGGCTGATGCGCTGGTTTGAGGCATAGGTTTTAGCTTTATTAATGATATTTTTATCAATATTAAGGGTTAATTTTGTATTCATGGGTTTAATCCTCTATTACGTAACAATATAATTATTTATCACGTAGAAGTCAAGTGTTATTGATAAATTGTAATTACTTTATTATATAAACAATCCACGCCCCCCCTTATGGTCATGGTTTTCTATGTTTTGCCGGAAGTTCGGCAAAATCGAGACACCCCTATCCAGGGGCAGGGGCTTGACCGTGAGACGGTCGGCATTTTTGCGAGGGGACAGGGGCTCCGCGCCCCTTTCCCCTCGCGCTCCTCTTTTCCCCGCCGCCTCAATCGCCGGCGGAGGCTGACTTCTAATGCCCTTTACGTTTTTCAGGTTTATATGCTTTTGAAAGCTTGTGTTTTTTGTTTGTTTTAAGGCGATGGACTTAAGTGTCTTCTTCCTTTCGCTCCGGAAGGCCCATCCTGGGCCATCCTCGCGACGCCGTGCGTCGTGCACGGCGACTACAGATAAGCCACACAACAAGACACGACCAGCACACTGCTACTACGGCGCCTGAGCTTGTCGAAGTCCAATCCACGCGCCCGCATGGGGCGCGACCGCCGCAGGTCGCGGGTGATGACGACAAGTTCCTTGTTTCAATCCACGCGCCCGCATGGGGCGCGACGGCATTAGCTACGGCGGCGAGCATAGCGGCACTGTTTCAATCCACGCGCCCGCATGGGGCGCGACAACCATCTGGTGCGGACGGTTCAGGAACAAGCACTTGTTTCAATCCACGCGCCCGCATGGGGCGCGACGCCCGACCCGGACCAGCCGCGCAAGACGTTTGAGGTTTCAATCCACGCGCCCGCATGGGGCGCGACCGACCGCAGGCGTAGGACCTGGGCCTTCTGCTCATCTGTTTCAATCCACGCGCCCGCATGGGGCGCGACATTACCCCGCATCCATGGCATTCGAGGTTTTTTAGTTTCAATCCACGCGCCCGCATGGGGCGCGACAAGCGGCGGTGGTATATCAAATCAATCGATTTGCGTTTCAATCCACGCGCCCGCATGGGGCGCGACATTCTACTTGTAGACTACGACCGTAAGACGAGGGTTTCAATCCACGCGCCCGCATGGGGCGCGACGGGATCAGCGAGAAACAGTTCGTCAATCAGTACTGGTTTCAATCCACGCGCCCGCATGGGGCGCGACAACCATCAAGAAAGACCAGGAGCGTATCAGGAAGGTTTCAATCCACGCGCCCGCATGGGGCGCGACATGCGCTGTGCAATCGTCTACCCATGATAACCGGAGTTTCAATCCACGCGCCCGCATGGGGCGCGACATTTAATTTAAAACCTATTACAAATAACAGGTTTGTTTCAATCCACGCGCCCGCATGGGGCGCGACTTGACGTCCGGTTTTAATGATCCCATTTTCGATGTTTCAATCCACGCGCCCGCATGGGGCGCGACAGCAGTAGCGTTTCCAAGTCAAACCCCGGGTGTTGTTTCAATCCACGCGCCCGCATGGGGCGCGACAGCAGTAGCGTTTCCAAGTCAAACCCCGGGTGTTGTTTCAATCCACGCGCCCGCATGGGGCGCGACGTCATTATAACCAGGTCACCCTTTTCTATGATTGTTTCAATCCACGCGCCCGCATGGGGCGCGACCTTTACTCGGGAATGTGCTTTGCCATCTCTGGCAGTTTCAATCCACGCGCCCGCATGGGGCGCGACCCGACCTTACTGATTTTAAAGCATCTGTTTTGCAGTTTCAATCCACGCGCCCGCATGGGGCGCGACGGGTCAAGCCGCACCGGATAGGCGGCGACATCCATGTTTCAATCCACGCGCCCGCATGGGGCGCGACTTCACCCAACCACCTGTGCAAGCCCAAATCTTCGTTTCAATCCACGCGCCCGCATGGGGCGCGACCATATCGTGCTTATCGCCCAAGTTATACCTGCGATGTTTCAATCCACGCGCCCGCATGGGGCGCGACATTGTATACGCTCTTTATTGTCGGCACAATCAAAAGTTTCAATCCACGCGCCCGCATGGGGCGCGACATCCCATGCAGTATGTGACATAATAGGATATTATCGGTTTCAATCCACGCGCCCGCATGGGGCGCGACAATTTAGGTCTGACAGTATCACAGGTCAATTTTGTTTCAATCCACGCGCCCGCATGGGGCGCGACTAGTAAACGCCATGCAAGCGCAACTGCGGGAGGCGTTTCAATCCACGCGCCCGCATGGGGCGCGACTATCTTTAATACAATAATAATTAAGTATATTAGGGTTTCAATCCACGCGCCCGCATGGGGCGCGACCATCGCCGTGGAAATATACCGTCATTGTATACCGGGTTTCAATCCACGCGCCCGCATGGGGCGCGACCGGGGTCGGTCCGGGAATTGGTGTTATGTACTGGTTTCAATCCACGCGCCCGCATGGGGCGCGACCGCGAATTGCACCTGGACGCCGATACCCGCCGTGTTTCAATCCACGCGCCCGCATGGGGCGCGACCGCCGGAGATAATCCAGGTGGTGGGGCGAGATTTGTTTCAATCCACGCGCCCGCATGGGGCGCGACACGATGCACTTCCCGGGCCCCCTCCATAATCTCCTTGTTTCAATCCACGCGCCCGCATGGGGCGCGACAGGTGCCGAGCGCGATCTGCATACCGCCCATCATGTTTCAATCCACGCGCCCGCATGGGGCGCGACTCAGACGAATTGTGAATCTCCGCACTTATCCGCGTTTCAATCCACGCGCCCGCATGGGGCGCGACAAACAGTAGTAACTGAACAAGTGGACGGGTATAGTTTCAATCCACGCGCCCGCATGGGGCGCGACTGCCGGGCCTCCGCGGTAGCCGTTGAACTATTGAGTTTCAATCCACGCGCCCGCATGGGGCGCGACTCCCGGTGATCATCGAGCAGCGCCGGGATTTATCAGGTTTCAATCCACGCGCCCGCATGGGGCGCGACATCTGAATTGTTTTTTACATTGCAAGGGATAACAAAGTTTCAATCCACGCGCCCGCATGGGGCGCGACTATAACATCGGTAGAGTGATATTTCACACAAGTAGTTTCAATCCACGCGCCCGCATGGGGCGCGACCAGGCGCGTAAAAACATCGTTGTCGCGCTGCTTGTTTCAATCCACGCGCCCGCATGGGGCGCGACATGCGTCGATTGTCAGATTGGTGACCCTGACGTAGTTTCAATCCACGCGCCCGCATGGGGCGCGACTTCCGCTTACCGATGACACGGACTTTAAGACCCGCGTTTCAATCCACGCGCCCGCATGGGGCGCGACACTGAATAGTCTTCACGGTTTCCCGTTCATCGTCGTTTCAATCCACGCGCCCGCATGGGGCGCGACTGTCCCAGGGACGGTTCTTCACAGTCCGGGCTGAGTTTCAATCCACGCGCCCGCATGGGGCGCGACTCCTGGAATATCGCCACAAGGTCAGCGTAACGGGTGTTTCAATCCACGCGCCCGCATGGGGCGCGACGCGGCCCCAGGCACGGTTAAGTGTGCGACCATTGAAGGTTTCAATCCACGCGCCCGCATGGGGCGCGACTCTCGGTAGGAGTCTCGCAATCACACCTAATAGTGTTTCAATCCACGCGCCCGCATGGGGCGCGACGGCGAACAAGATCAGCTTTACCGGGGAGTTTTTGTTTCAATCCACGCGCCCGCATGGGGCGCGACCGGGTATGGTGACAAAGGGGTCAATGATATCATTGTTTCAATCCACGCGCCCGCATGGGGCGCGACTTGATCCGGGTGGGTCAGTATACAAGGATTATAGTTTCAATCCACGCGCCCGCATGGGGCGCGACACAAGGACCTCGACGAGCGGATATTATACTCCGGGTTTCAATCCACGCGCCCGCATGGGGCGCGACTTTTATAACATCGGTAGAGTGATACTTTACACGAGTGTTTCAATCCACGCGCCCGCATGGGGCGCGACTGTCCAACCATACATATATACCATTTTACCATTTGTTTCAATCCACGCGCCCGCATGGGGCGCGACAATATATCTTTATATCTTAAGAAAGTCAAGAAAAAGTTTCAATCCACGCGCCCGCATGGGGCGCGACTATAAATGTTATTTGCTCTAATAATTTAAATATTGTTTCAATCCACGCGCCCGCATGGGGCGCGACTCTCTCCTATCTTTACTCCCGATACCTTTACGAAGTTTCAATCCACGCGCCCGCATGGGGCGCGACTTAGCGATTATCTTTTTCGGTTTAAGTAGTTTTGTTTCAATCCACGCGCCCGCATGGGGCGCGACATTATTATAGTGGTGGTATAGTGCATTATTATATGTTTCAATCCACGCGCCCGCATGGGGCGCGACTTCGCGAAATGGAGATTCAGGCGAAAGGCACCATGTTTCAATCCACGCGCCCGCATGGGGCGCGACCATCACAATGCGGTTTTTAGTATCTCCAATATCCCTGTTTCAATCCACGCGCCCGCATGGGGCGCGACTTTGGTTTTAATTGTTCCCGCTGTTCCTGACTCGTTTCAATCCACGCGCCCGCATGGGGCGCGACAGGATGTCATGAATTGGCTTGCGGCGATTTATAGCGTTTCAATCCACGCGCCCGCATGGGGCGCGACAGCTGTGGCAATACTTTTATAATGCCCGCGAAAAGTTTCAATCCACGCGCCCGCATGGGGCGCGACGTAAGTTATACGGCGAAGACTACCTCCCCGACGTGGTTTCAATCCACGCGCCCGCATGGGGCGCGACTTTCCAAATCCAACAGTAATATCAAGGTTTTCTTGTTTCAATCCACGCGCCCGCATGGGGCGCGACAATTTAATTGCTATTGTGACATAGGAACCCGCTTGGTTTCAATCCACGCGCCCGCATGGGGCGCGACGTCTCTACCTTCACTTTGGTGACAGGTTTCTCAGGTTTCAATCCACGCGCCCGCATGGGGCGCGACTGAGGCGCTCCTGGGCAAGCTTGGTTATCTCGATGTTTCAATCCACGCGCCCGCATGGGGCGCGACTATGATATGACCGGGAACGTCTGGCAATGGCTCGAGTTTCAATCCACGCGCCCGCATGGGGCGCGACTG